>JBBUCX010000056.1:0-14051 GCA_038057595.1 Patescibacteria group bacterium | reverse complement strand
TCTAAAACTCCTACACCGACCGTTACCATTCCTCCTTCAGAAAATAAAGATGTTTTGGCAAACAGCACAAAAAGCAGTGTTAATAAATTTGAAGAATCCAAAACAGAAGATAAAAAAGATAATATTAAAGATAATATTTCGGAAAATAACAATTTTCTGCCGGTTATTTTTATTTTTATAGGCGTTGTTTTTCTTTTAGCTTGTGTTATAGTAATTTTCTATCCGAATATTAAAAATTATTTAAATAAAGAAAATGAATAACGAGGAAATTTATTTAACAAAAAGTAGTGAAGAAACAAAAAACCTGGCTAGAAATTTTGTCTTGCGAAGCGAGATCCTGCTCCGCAGGACAAAATGTCCAATAGTTCTTGCGTTTTACGGAAATTTAGGAAGCGGTAAAACAACTTTTATTCAAGGCCTAGCAGAGGGTTTGGGGATAAAAAGAAGAATTATTTCACCAACTTTTATAATCGTCAGACATTATAAATTAGTTAAGGAAATTTTCTATCATATTGATTTATATAGAATAGAAACTAGAGATGATTTATTGGGACTTGGGATTGATGAAATTATTAATGATAAAAATAATATTGTTGCTGTAGAATGGGCAGAAAAAATGGGAGACATGCTGCCGGAAAAAAGAATTGAGCTTCACTTTAGATATGTCGATGAGAATAAAAGGGAAATAACGATTAAATACTTATAATTGTTAAATTGTTATATTGTTTGATTGCTGAAAACAATTTTAGCAATTTAGCAATGCAGCAATAAAATACATTTATGGACAAAAATATTTCAAAAGCTATAGATATTCTTAAAAAGGGAGGCATTGTTATTTTCCCAACAGATACGGCTTTTGGAATTGGATGCAGAATTGATAACGAAAACGCAATTAAAAAGCTTTTCAAAATAAGAAAAAGACCCGGCTTTATGGCAACGCCTGTTCTTGTCGGCGGATTGGAAATGGCTAAGGATTATGTTTTGGAAATTCCAAAAGATGTAAAAGAAAAGTTAATTGACAAATTTTGGCCCGGAGCTTTGACAATTGTTCTGCAAAGCAGAATTGATATGGTTCCAAGGTTGGTCCGCGGACACGGTACAACAATCGGGGTTAGGATGCCAAATAACAGAATAATACTTGAAATAATTAAAAATGTTGGAGTTCCAATCTTAGGTCCGTCGGCTAATTTTCATGGGGAAAATACGCCATATCAGTTAAAGGAATTAAATAGCAAGCTTATAAAACTTGTAGACTGCGTTGTTAGCGGAGAATGCGAACTTAAAAAGCCTTCAACAGTAATTGACTGCACTAAAATCCCGTGGGAAATTTTGCGTCAGGGCGCTTTAAAGGTTAAGATATAAGTATGGTAAAAATTATTAGCATTGATACATCTGATAATAAAAAAATAAACGTAGGACTTGAAATAAACGGAGTTAAATATAATTTGTCGTCAAAATCGCTAATTGCAAAATCAGAAGCAGTATTACCCTTGATAGACAAATTGTTAAAAGATAATAATCTAAAAATTGAAGAAATTGACGAAGTAAAAGTTAATACAGGCCCCGGTTCTTATACCGGTTTAAGGGTTGGGGCAACAATAGCAAATACTTTGGGTTTTGTTTTAAAAATTCCGATAAACAAAAAAAGGATTGGAGAATTAGCAGTACCAGTATATAATAAATAAAGGAAGATGAAAGAATTTCTGCACCACTTTTTTTTACCAAGACATACAAATAATTACCGCGCCGGAATTTTGCATCATAAAATTCTTTTAAGCTTTATACTTTTTTTCTTTTCCGCAGGGTTTTTAATGTCATACCTTCGGACAAATTTCCCGTCAGTTTTAGGCACTTTTACCGATATATCCATTCAGCAGCTCCTGCTTTTGACAAATGAAAAAAGACAGGAAAACGGATTACCATCGTTAACAATAAACGATAATTTATCGCAAGCTGCTTTAAGTAAAGCGTCGGACATGCTTGGTAAAGATTATTGGGCGCATAACTCTCCGGATGGTACGCCTCCATGGGTTTTTATAAGGGGTGCAGGATACAATTATATTTATGCAGGTGAAAATTTAGCAAGGGGTTTTAATAACGCTCCGGACGTAATAAATGCCTGGATGGCAAGCGAAGCTCATAGAAAAAATATGCTTTCTTCTAATTATCAAAATGTAGGATTTGCAGTTTCAACGGGCAAATTAAGCGGTGAAGATACGGTTTTGGTTGTTGAGTTTTTAGGAAGCACAACCTATGCGCCTCCCGCTGTTGCTAAAGAGCCGGAAAAACCCGCAACCGTCGCAGTTGTCCCCGGTTCCCCTGCAACTGTTGCTAAAATAGATACAGAAACCTTAGGAGCGCAAAAAGCGGATTCTTCTAAGCCAAAAGTAATCGTTGCAAATTCTCTTCCCCAGGTTAAACCTTTGGTAAACAGCCAAACACTTTCGCTTGTTTCAATTAGATTAATAATGTTTATGTTTATTCTTGCGTTTATTTTGGATATGATGATAGTTGAAAGAAAGAAAGTGATAAGATTTGTCGGGCACAATCTTGATCATTTATTCCTTTTTAGCTTAGTGCTTTTGATAATTATCATATTGGCAAGAGGAGTAATTATATAATGCACAAAAAACTTAAAACCCATAAAGGATATTACTTATCGCTTTTAACAATACTTGTTTTGGGTTTGCTGTTAACTTTCCTGGCAACTCCGGATTTTATACTTCAGGTGATTATTATATTAGTAACAATATTTTTCTATGTTTTTTGGGGGATATTGCATCATCTCCTAAATCATGAATTAACCCCCAGAATTATGATAGAATATATGCTTATTGGGCTTTTAGGCATATCTATTTTATTTTTTGCCCATATGGGAGGATTAATATAACATGAAGGGTGTAGTTTTAGCAGGAGGATTAGGTACAAGACTTTATCCTCTTACATTTGTTTCCAATAAGCATTTACTGCCTGTTTACAACAAGCCGATGATTTTTTATCCAATTGAAACCCTGGTTAAAGCCGGCATAACAGAAGTTTTAATAGTAACAAGCGGTCCGCATGTCGGACATTTTTTAGGCGTTTTGAAAAATGGAAAAGAATTAGGATTAAAACATGTTGAGTACGCATATCAGGAAAAACCCGATGGAGGTATTGCAGACGCGCTGTCTCTTGCCGAAAGTTTTGCCGACAACGATAATTTAGCTGTAATTTTAGGAGATAACACAACAGACGCAGATATTTCCGAAAGTGTTAAAAATTTTAAAGAAGGCGCTCTTATTTTCCTTAAAGAAGTAGACGATGTTAACCGTTTCGGAGTTCCGGTTTTTGATAAAGACGACCCCCAAAAAATAATAGCAATTGAGGAAAAACCCGATAAGCCGAAATCAAACATGGCGGTAACGGGCTTGTATTTTTATGACAATAAAGTATTCGATATTATAAAAAATTTAAAGCCGTCAGGAAGAGGGGAATTGGAGATTTCTGATGTAAATAATGCTTATGTTAAAGAGGGTAAGCTTAAATGGTCTAAGCTCGATGGATATTGGAACGATGCGGGAACTTTTAGAAGTTTATATAATGCGGGAAGATATTGGGCAGAAAAAAACGAGTAAATATGAAACTTTTGGTAACTGGCGGAGCCGGATTCATCCAGCACCAGCCCTAATGTTTAGTTTTAAAATAAAATTTAATATCAAAGTATGGATAAATCAAAAAGAAGGATTCTGGTAACAGGCGGTGCTGGATTCATTGGCTCTAATTTTATACTCTACTGGATTAAAAACCACCCCGAAGATTTAATTATTAATTTAGATAAATTAACTTACGCCGGTAACTTAGAAAATTTAAAAGAAGCAGAAAATAATAAGAATTATCAATTCATTAAGGGAGATATTTGTGATGGAAAAATTGTAGAAAAAGCAATGGAAGGAGTAAACACGGTTGTTCATTTTGCGGCGGAAAGCCATGTTGACAGAAGCATTATGGAGCCTTTTGATTTTGTAAAGACAAATGTATTAGGGACGCAAGTTTTATTAGATGCGGCGTTAGAAAAAGGAGTTAAGAAATTTCATCATATTTCAACAGATGAGGTGTATGGAAGCCTTGAATTGGAGGATAAGAATAAATTTAATGAACGAACAAATTATAACCCCAGAAGTCCATATTCAGCAAGCAAAGCCGGTTCAGACCATTTAGTTAGAGCATATTATCATACTTACAATTTACCAATTACAATTTCTAATTGTTCTAATAATTTTGGTCCTTATCAATTCCCTGAAAAACTTATTCCTCTTTTAATAACAAATCTACTGGAAGACAAAAAAGTTCCTGTTTATGGTGATGGATTAAATGTTAGAGACTGGCTTTATGTCGAAGATCATTGCAGGGCAATTGATTTTATTTTAGAAAAAGGAAAAACAGGGGAAACTTATTGCATCGGAGGCTTAGTGGAAAATATAAATAATCTGGATGTTGTCAAAAAAATAATAAAACTTCTCAATAAGGATGAAAGTTTAATAGAGTTTGTCAAGGACAGGCGCGGACACGATAGAAAATATGCCCTAGATTGGTCTAAAATAAAAAATGAATTAGGCTTCGAACCTTTGCATAATTTTGAGCAGTGGCTTGAAAAAACAATTGAATGGTACAAAAATAACGAGGATTGGTGGAAAAGGGTAAAAAGCGGAGATTATCAGGATTATTATAAAAAACAGTATGGAGGAGCATGAAAATTTTAGGAACCGGATTAACAGGATTGGTTGGATCAAGAGTTACAGAGTTACTTTCTAGCGCTTACGAATTTGAATTTATTAATCTTGAAAATGGAATAAATATCTTAAACAAAAAATCTGTTTTTGATGCTATTTCTCTCTCAAAAGCCCCAATTGTTATTCACATGGCTGCAAAGACAAACGTAGATAGGTGTGAATTAGATAGACAAAGAGATAAAGAAATCTTAAATTTCAGCAATTTTTCTCAAAAAGAAGAAGCTTGGGTTAACGAACAAACCGCTTGGGCAGTTAATGTTTTTGGAACGCAAAATATTGTTGAAGCATGCCAGGCGTTTAATAAAAAAATAATTTATATTTCAACAGACTTTGTTTTTAACGGACAAAAAAAATCATATACAGAAGATGATACGCCTAGTCCAATTAATTGGTACGGTAAAACAAAGTTTGAAGGAGAAAAACTTGTGCAAACTTCAGGCTTAGATTGGGTTATTGTAAGACCAGCTTATCCGTATAGAGCCTTATTTGAAAGAAACGATTTGGTAAGAGTTTTAATTGCCAAACTAAAAAAACAAGAAGAACTAAATATGATTACGGATCATATTATGGTGCCGACTTTTATAGACGATATTGCTAATGCTTTAGATGTATTAATTCAAAGGCAGGAAAAAGGCATATTTCACATTGTAGGAAGTCAGGCGATTACACCGTACAATTTGGCTATAAAAATTGCCAAAGAATTTAATTTAGACTCTTTACTAATTTCAAAAACAACAAGAAGAGAATATTTTGCCGGCAAAGCACCCCGTCCCTTTTGTCTTAACCTTAAAAATGATAAAATAAGTAATCTGGGAGCAGAGATGTTGAGTGTTGATGCGGGGCTTAGGGAAGTAAAAAACCAGATAGAAAAAATTCAAATATGACAATTACGTTTATAGGTCATGGATATGTAGGATTAGTTACAGCTGCGGTATTTGCGGATTTTGGCAATACGGTTTATGTGATTGGCCATACAAAAGAAAAGATAGAAAATTTAAAGCGCGGAATAATCCCCATTTATGAACCGGGCCTTGCGGAATTGGTCAAAAAAAACATAAAAGCAAAAAGATTAATTTTTACTCTTGATTACAAGCCTTCGATTTCCGAATCAGACATAGTATTTATCGCAGTCGGAACACCAACCACAAAAACAGGCGATGCCGATCTTTCCAGCGTTTTAGAAGTTGCCCAAAAAATAGGACAAAATCTTGAAGGATACAGTGTAGTTGCTACCAAAAGTACGGTTCCCACGGGCACAAACAAGAAAGTTAAAAGAATTCTGGAAGATTCAAAACATCAAGGTGCACAAGTCGATTATGCATCTGTTCCGGAATTTTTGCGTGAAGGAAGCGCAATTTCCGACACAACTAATCCCGATAGAATTGTTATAGGTACCCAAAGTAAAAGAGCGCAGGAAATGTTAATTAAATTCCATGAGCCGATTAAAGCACCCCTTGTTTTAACAAATTTTGAAACAGCAGAGCTTATAAAATATGCGGCCAATGCGTTTTTAGCTCTTAAAATTTCATATGCCAATGCAATCGCAAAGCTTTCGGAAGCACTCGGAGCAGATGCTTTGAAAGTGCTTGAGGGAGTTGGTATGGATAAAAGAATTGGTAATATGTTTCTTTCCCCGGGTCCCGGTTATGGAGGAAGTTGTTTTCCAAAAGATGTCAGAGCGCTTATTTCAATTGCAAAAGATAATGATTACCCGTTTTCTCTGCTTGAGGAAGTAGAAAATATTAACCATCAGTCAAGAAGAGATATTGTCAGAAAAGCAAGGAAGGTTCTCGGAGACGTACGGGGTAAAAAAATTGGGATCTTGGGACTTTCCTTTAAAGCAAATACCGATGACATGAGAGATGCTCCGGCGATTGATATTATTAATTTACTGCAAAACGACGGCGCAAAAATTTCCGCTTTTGATCCAAAATCTATGGAAATAGCAGCTACAATGCTAAAAAATGTAAATTATGCAAAAGATGCTTATGAAGTTTCTAAAGAGGCAGATTTACTTATTATTCTTACAGAGTGGAATGAATTCAGAGAATTAAATTTTTCAGATATTAAAAATAAGATGAAAAGTCCAAATATTATTGACGCTCGTAATCTTTACGAACCGGAAATAATGAAAGCCAAAGGGTTTAATTACATGGGTGTTGGCAGATAATTATGGATAAGAAAATACTCATTACAGGCGCATCGGGTTTTGCCGGAAGTCATCTTGCCGAATACCTAATTGATAATAATAAGAAAAATATTTTTGGAACATATTACAAAGACAAAGGAATAGAAAATTTAGAAAAAGTTAAAAATAAAATTAATCTTTTCAAAGTAGACCTAACTAACGAAACCGAAACTAAGGATTTAATCGAAAAAATAAAACCCGATGAAATTTATCATTTAGCGGCTTTTGCTTCTGCGGCTGGAAGCTTTTCAACTCCCGGTAAGATAGTTATAAATAATATTTCTTCTCAAATTAACCTTTTTGAGGCAATAAAAAACAATAATTTGAAAGCAACAAGAATACTTATAATTTCATCAGCCGAAGTTTACGGAGACGTTAGTTCCAAAGACCTGCCAATAGACGAAAATACAAAGTTTAATCCTACAAATCCATATGCAGTTTCAAAGCTAACGCAGGATTTTTTAGGAAGACAATATTTTATGGCGGATAATCTTAAGGTTATTATCGCAAGACCGTTTAATCATATTGGTCCACGGCAATCTCCTGATTTTGTCGTTTCATCTTTTGCCAAAAAAATTGTTGAAATTGAAAAGGGTAAAAGAGAACCGGTTTTACCTGTTGGTAATTTAGAGGCAAAAAGAGATTTTACAAACGTAAAAGATGTTGTCAGAGCTTATCAATTACTTATGGAAAGAGGAAAAGAGGGTGAGGCATATAATATTGGTTCGGGAGTTTCATATAAAATATCAGATATCTTAAATAAGCTTTTATCTTATTCCAAGGTAAAAGTCTCTATCAAACAAGATAAATCTTTATTTAGACCAATTGATAACCCCAATCTTATTTGTGATTACGTCAAGTTAAAAAAACTCACAGGATGGGAGCCAAAAATTAAAATCGATAAAACTCTAAAAGATACGCTAGACTATTGGAGGAATATAATTTAAAATAAATATTATGAAAAAAGCTTTAATTACAGGTATAACAGGGCAAGACGGTTCGTATTTGGCAGAGTTGCTGCTTTCCAAAGGATATAAAGTTTATGGTTTAACCAGAAGAACAAGCACTGTAAATAATGAAAGAATAAAACATATTGAGGATAAAATTGAATTATTACAAGGGGATCTTTTGGATCAAAGTTCATTAACAGAAGCTGTAACCTACTCAAGTCCGGATGAGGTTTACAATTTAGCCGCGCAAAGTTTTGTAAAAACTTCATGGAACCAGCCTGTTTTAACAGGAGAGTTTACCGCTCTTGGCGTAACCAGAATGTTAGAGGCAATAAGAGTTGTTAATCCAAAAATTAAATTTTATCAGGCATCTTCATCTGAAATGTTTGGAAAAGTTACAGAAATTCCTCAAAAAGAAACAACGAGATTTCACCCGAGAAGTCCGTATGGCGTTGCTAAAGTTTATGGACACTATATAACTCTTAATTACAGAGAAAGTTATGATATATTTGCGTGTTCGGGAATACTGTTTAACCATGAGTCTCCAAGAAGAGGTTTGGAGTTTGTAACCAGAAAAATAACAAATGCCGTTGCCAGGATAAAGTTCGGGACACAAAAAAAACTGGAACTTGGAAATTTAGAACCAAAAAGAGATTGGGGATTTGCAGGTGATTATGTTGAGGCAATGTGGTTAATGCTTCAACAAGAAATTGCAGAGGATTTTGTAATCGCAACAGGGCAGGCGCACAGTGTAAAAGAATTTGTAGAATTGGCTTTTGAAGCGGCCGGAGTTAAAAATTGGGAGCAATATGTAGTTTCCAATAAGCCGGAACATTTAAGACCCGCTGAAGTAGATCATTTAATCGGTGATTATAGCAAGGCGGAAAAAATATTGGGATGGAAACCTAAAACAAGTTTTAAGGAATTAGTAGAAATGATGGTCAAAGCTGATCTGGAAATGGAAAAAAATAAATAATATGCTAACCGCTTTAGTTGCCGGAGGAGCAGGTTTTATCCAGCACCAGTCTTATTGTTTAGTTTCAAAACAAAATTTAATATCAAAGTATGGATAAATCAAAAAAAAGAATTCTGGTGGCGGGTGGTGCTGGATTTATTGGCTCACATCTTTGCAAAAATCTTCTTAAACAAAATTATAAAGTAATCTGTATAGATAATTTTTTAACAAGTGATAAGAAAAATATAGAAAGTTTGCTTGAAAATGCCAATTTTAAACTTGTTGAACATGATATCACTAAATCATTTGATGGTATTGATTTTGAGGAATTAAATTTTATTTTTCATCTGGCATCACCCGCCTCGCCCAATCATCATAGTTTAATAAGTTATCACGCTTTACCCCTCGAAACAATGTTTGCGAACACAATAGGCACTTTGGAATTGTTAAAATTGGCTAAAAAACATAATGCAAAATTTTTATTTACTTCAACATCTGAAGTATATGGGGATCCAATCGAGCATCCACAGAGCGAAGAGTATAGGGGGAATGTTTCCACAACCGGACCTCGTTCTGTTTACGATGAGTCAAAAAGATTTGGAGAAACATTAGTATCATATTTTATTAGAGAAAAAAATCTTGATGGACGAATTGCCAGAGTTTTTAATACATATGGCCCGGGCATGCTAAAAAAAGATAAAAGAATGATTATAGAATTTATAACCCAAGCGTTAGAAAATAAACCAATTACAATTTTTGGAGATGGAAATCAAACAAGATCTCTTTGCTACATAGACGATTTAGTTAATGGATTAACATTATTAATGTTTACAGAAAATACAATGGGTGAGGTTGTAAACTTAGGATCAGAAGATGAGCATTCTGTTTTAGGATATGCAAATTTGGTTAAAAAATTATCAGGTTCTAAGTCTAATCTAGAATTTAGTGAGAGCCTGCCAGTGGACGATCCGCATAAGAGAAAGCCAGATATTTCTAAAGCCAAATCACTTTTAAATTGGTTTCCTAAGGTTGAGATAGAAGAAGGACTTCTGAAAACAATAGAATATTTTAAGAATTTATGATTTAATCAATACAGCATGAAAGTAGTTATTATAATCCCAACATATAATGAAAAAGGAAATATAGAAAGATTAATAGAAATATTAGAAAATGATATTTTCCCCAAAATAAAAAACCACGACATGAATATTTTGGTTGCCGATGATAATTCTCCTGATGGAACAGCAGATGAAGTAAAGAAGTTAATGAAAAAATTTGAAAATTTAGATTTAAATATGGGCGAAAAACATGGGTTGGGAGCTGCTTATGTTAGGGCAATGACATATGCAATAGATAAAATGAATGCAGAGGTAATGTTTGAAATGGATGCGGACCTTTCGCATGACCCAAATAAAATTCCGGATTTCTTAAAAAAAATAGATGAAGGATATGACTTCGTAATCGGAACAAGATATAGCCAGGGAGGTTCGATTCCATCAAACTGGGGACTAACACGCAAAATGTTTTCGGTTTTTGGCAATTTATTAGTCCGTATAATACTTCTTAAGTTTTCTATTCACGATTGGACAGGGGGGTTTAGGGCCATGAGAAAAGAAGTATTTCTTAAGGAAAAGGAAGAATTAACAGCTTTTAGAGGATATACGTTTCAGGTGTCATTTTTAAATAAAGTAGTAAGGGATGAATATAAAGTCGCAGAAATTCCAATTCACTTTACAGACAGAACCCTAGGCCGTTCTAAAATAGCACCAAAAGAATATATTATAGATTTATTAAAATATATTATTACAACAAGTATTAAAGAAAAAATATTTGGCAGTTTTGGAAAATTTTTGGTAGTAGGAGGAACAGGTTTTGTAATTCAGCTTATTGTCTATAGGATTATTATTAATGCGACAACTTTTCCTCTTGGCCTTTCTAATTTATTATCCGCACAACTTGCAATTTTTTCAAATTATAATTTAAATAATCTTTGGACTTTTAAAAAACAAAGAGCAAAAGGATTTGGTCCTTATATCTTAAAAATGTTTGGATTTTTTGCATCGTCAAATACAGGCGTTTTATTTATTCAATCGGGTATAGTTCAGCTGGGAGAGATATTATTCGGAAGGCAATTCCCATTGCCATATGTTTATTTTGTTTTTGCAACGGGCATTCTTCTTATCTATAATTTTACAATGTATAGGTTTGTCATTTGGCGCAAAAAACCCCATAAATGAAAAAAAATTTTCAATTTTCAGTTTTCAATTTTCAGTTTATTTCCGTTCTTGTTGTTCTTGCTTTAGCTGCTTTTTTAAGGCTTTTTAGGATAGCGGATTACATGACTTTTTTAGGAGATGAAGGGAGAGACGTTTTAAGAGTCTATGAAATTCTGCACGGAAAATTAACTCTTCTTGGACCAACATCATCTGTAGGAGGATTCTTTCTGGGGCCAGTATATTACTATTTTATGGCTCCCTTTTTATGGCTTTTTAATTATAATCCCGTTGGTCCCGCTGTGATGGTTGCTTTAATTGGTGTTGCAACTGTTTTTTTAATCTACAAGTTTTCTAAGGATCTTTTTAATTACAAAGTCGGACTTATTGCTGCCATTTTATATGCAATTTCTCCTTTAGTTGTTGCTTACTCACGTTCATCCTGGAACCCCAATCCTCTTCCGTTTTTTTCACTCCTTACTTTATATACAATTTATAAAGCAATTGAAAAAAAGAGCTTAAAATATTATTTTGCAAGCGGATTTTTTCTTGGCATTGCAATGCAGCTTCATTATCTTGCAATATTTTTAGGCGTAATAATTTTTTTATATGTGTTTGTTCTCGAATTTCTGACAAAATTTAGCTTTAAAGAAAAACTTCCTTTAGTTAAAAAATATATATTCATTATTTTAGGATTTTTAATAGGATGGTTTCCGTTTTTGGCTTTTGAATTTAGACACGGATTTTTAAATTTTAATAAAATCTTTGATTTTATTCTCCATTCGGGAAATACCGGTACAAATTCAAATTTCTTTCTAACTTTATATGATGTATACTTTAGACTTTTCGGAAGGCTTATTGTTTCTTTTCCGCCCCCCGAGCAATTATTTAAATTTGACAGCGCTGTTTTATTCTTATGGACTATCTTAATTTTATTTTTGGCAATCTCCTCGACAATTTATTTGGCTTTTAAAACTTACTTAAGTTTTAAATCCAACTCAATAGAATTTAAGAAATATTTACTGCTGTTTCTATGGTTTTTTATTGGAATAATTCTTTTCGGGTTTTATAAAAAGTCTATCTATGATTATTATTTTAGCTTTATGTTCCCCTTACCGTTTATTTTAGTCGGATTTATAACAGTATATATATTTGAGAATAAAAAGTTTCAGATTTTAAGTAAAGGTTTTGCAATACTATTGTTTTTAACTCTTTTCATACTTAATATTCAGGGCTTACCTTTTAGATATGAGCCGAACAGACAATTAAATCAAATGAAAACAATTGCTGATTTTGTAATGACAAAAACAGACACTAAGCCCTTTAATTTCGCACTAATATCGGGAGGGAATTCCGACTACGCTTACCGCTATTTCTTTACAGTTTGGAACCATCCGGCGGACGTTATAGAAGATCCAGCAAGAGATCCGCAAAGAAAAACTGTTAAAGACCAGCTTTTTGTAGTCTGCGAAAGCCCGCTGCCTTGCGAGCCGCTTGGGCATTCTTTGTGGGAAATTGCCGGCTTTGGCAGAGCAGAAATTGCAGGCCATTGGAATGTTTCAGTCGTAGAAGTTTATAAGCTTGTTCATTATACTGGACAATAGAAAGTAGAAGATGGAAGATAGTTTTTTGAAGTTGAAAAATGGAAGATTGATCAATTCTCAATAATCTATCATCAGAAATCCACTTTCTACCATCCATTCTCTATTAGCGATGCTTAAGTGCTCAGTCTTGTCCTGTTTGTTTAAGTTCTATGGGTGATATTTAGCCTCAAAAATCTAATCACAGGGAAAATCTTGCTATATGCTACTGTGCTATGTAGCACAGTAGCTTGCAAAGAAAATTCCATAGCCCCAAAATTGCCTGCCCGCAATGCTATGCAACGCGTTGCATAGCAGGCGACTGTAAAACTTCTGTCGTGAGAGAACTTATCTCTTGTATATAAATATATAAATTCTACAATGCTTTTATGAAACCAACTAGACAAGAAGATGCTTTTGGATGTGCGGTTGCCTGCGTTGCGTTTGTTTTAAACATCAAATATAAATATGCTACTGAGCTTTTTAAAAATGGAAAAAAGAAGGCGCGGAGTTCAGGATTTTATTGCAAAGAGATTGTTGAAGTTTTTAAAAATACAGGATTTAAATATCAGTATAAATACATTAAGCCGAAAATCAGAAATAAAATTTACCAACAAAATGCAATTGTTTTCATCAAAAAATCAAAGAAATATCATTATGGTCATTATTTAGTTCGGTTTGAAAATAAGTGGATGGATTCATGGATTAATTTTCCCGACAAAAAGATAAAAGCTGGATTTAGAAAAAGGCTTCCCGGAAAAGCAATATACGCAATTTTCCAATAAAAAAACCCCTCTTTTGGAAGGGTTTTTTTATTATCTCTTGAAGGATAATTATACTCCTTCGAAGGATCTTCAAGATTAAGCTGCTCCAATCCTGTACATTCCCGTACCGCAGACCGGACATTTGCCCTTCATTGCCGGTTTACCATTTTTCATGGTAACTCTTACTGCATTTGCATCTTCTCTCTTTGCTCTGCATTTAACACAATACATTGATGCCATAATTTAATTCACCCCCTTTCAGCCCGCTTAGCGAGCTCCAAGTTAATAAATTAATCCCGGAATTTTTAAGGTATGATTTTTAAGTAAGAAGAATAAAATAACCTGAACCCCCAATATCAAAGCGGTTAAAACTCCTGTTTTCGACAAATCTTTAAATAGATATGGATATTCGTTTAATGAAATTACCGATTTTTCTTTGGGTAATATTTTTGGGTTTTTGTTTGTTTCAAACTTTATTTTAGGTTCAGAATGAGCATTACTTACCAAGGGGTGGGTAAAGTTGTGGCGTAAATCGGCTAGCTTTTTTTGTTCTCTGGTTTTTCTTCTTTTAGCCATGATAGAGGCTAGATTACACTATTGACATGGAAGCTGTCAAGAGGCTAATATTAATA
>JBBUCX010000055.1:0-6575 GCA_038057595.1 Patescibacteria group bacterium | reverse complement strand
TTTCTCTTATTACAACCGGTACTTTTTCAAGCCCTAATATTTTGGAAGCTCTCCAGCGCCTTTCTCCCGCAATTATTTGGTATCCGGCCGGAGTTTTAGCAACAACTATTGGTTCTAAAATTCCCTGTTCTCTTATTGAATCTACTAATTCCTGGAGTGAATCCGGAGAAATTATACCCCTTGGCTGAAGAGGATTTGCTTGTAATAAGTTTATCTCAAGCTCAAAAATTCTATCCTGTGCATCCATAAATTAATTAAACACTTAAAACCTGTACTAACTTTTTTCCTTTCGCTGTTATAAAACCGACTGTTCCGTCAACTAAAGAAAATAAAGTAAAATCTTTTCCCATAGAAACACCTTTTCCCGCGTGGAATTTTGTACCACTTTGCCTGACAATTATGTTTCCTGCAATTGCCCTTTGACCGCCATAAATCTTAACGCCTAAACGCCTTGCTCTTGAATCTCTATTTCCTTTTACCGCTCCTTGTGCTTTTGTATGTGCCATATTAAATAATTTTCAATTTACAATTTTTAATTTTCAATTAACTTGTGTGAAAACTTTGTATATTTTAACCTGACTTTTCACACTAGTCAAGATGTCAAATAGTGTCAGTTATGATTTTTTCTTGGCAGTATTTTTTCCGCCAGAGGCGGATCGTCTTTTGGACGAAGCTGGTTGTTTATTTTCTTTTGATTTTTCTGCTTCTTTACTCTTGCTGCCTGATATTTTTTCTATCTTAACCCTTGAAATACTTGACCTAAATCCAATTGTTTTTCGGTATCTTACTTTTGCTTTAAATTTAGATACTCTTATTTTATCTCCCTTTAAATTATCTAAAAGCTTTCCTTCAACTTTTTCTCCCTCTATAAAGGGCTTCCCAATCTTTATCGAATCGTCAGAAACCAAAAGCAAAACCTTGTCAAAAATTACTTTGTCGTCTTTTTGGGCTTTTAATCTTTCTACGTCAACAACGTCCTCTTCGGAAATTTTGTATTGTTTTCCGCCTGTTTTAATAACCGCGTATTTCATTGAATGTTAATTATAACAAACTTTTTACCTTATTTCCAGAACCTCTGATTTTTTAGATTCTTTGTTAATTGAAGCTAAAAAACCTAAAAAAATAAAACTTGATAAAAGCGAGCTTCCGCCATAAGAAACAAAGGGAAGCGTTACCCCGACAACGGGAACTATTCCTATATTCATACCAATATTTACAAATACTTGAATTAAAAAACTGAAAAAAACTATTGCCGAAAAATTCTTAACAAATTTGTCGTTTGAATTTAAGAATATTGTATATATTTTATAAAGCAAAAAAATAAAACAGACTATAATAATTACAGATCCGATAAATCCAAGCTGTTCTGAAATACTTGCAAATATAAAATCCGTATGACGTTCGGGCAAAAACCTTAAACCGGACTGCGTACCCTGACCCAAACCCTTACCCATTATCATCCCGGACCCAACGGCAATTACAGATTGAATGACGTTATACGATACTCCTAAAGGATCTTTTGTGGGATCAATAAAAGTAATAATTCTTTGCCTTTGGTAATCGTGTAAAAAATTCCAAACAACGGGAAACGATAGTAATGCAAAAAGAAAAGATATTAGAAAATATTTTAACGGAAATCCGATATAAACTGCCGTTACAAAAACTACACCCGCATAAATAAGAGCTGTTCCTAAATCCGGCTGAAAGAAAATTAGCAAAAAAATTGGAGATAGCAATATAAAAATGTTAAGAAGAATTCTAAAATCAAAGCGTCTTATCTCGGTTAAGTAATTAGCAAATGCAATCGCTAAAAACGGCTTGAATATTTCCGAAAACTGAAGTTTAAAACCCAAAATATCAATCCAACGCGAAGCACCCCTGCTTTCTGCTCCCAAAAAAAACAAGAAACCAAAAGCAATAAGCGATACAATATATATAGGCGTTTTGTAAAAACTGACAACCTTATAATTAGTTTGTGAAAAAAAGATAAATGCAAAAATAGAAATTACTAAAAATATTAACTGACTTTTAAAAAAACTTATGTTTAAAGAAAATAAATTAATAAGACTTATTAAAACCAATAAAAAAACAGGTATTATAATAGACCAATCTATTCCAAAGAGCAAATTTTTATTCATTTTTTGATACCAAAAATTTTTCTCCTTCTAGGATATTGCTTACCAATGCTTTTTTCTTAATATATTCTTCGTGTTCTTTCGGCCAGAAAGGAATAGTTATTGTTACTTTTTCGTTTGGCTTTGTATGTAATGTTTTTCTTTCTGCCTGAATTTTTCTTACAATGTCTCTTGCCAAACCAAATTGCAAATCAAGATTATCGTCGCTTGTTCTTGCCTCAACTTTAAACTCGTCTAATTTCCCTGCAAAATTTAAATTGTAAACATTAATTTCTGCTTTAACAATTTCAAGAATTTCATTAGGTAGTTCGTTCGGACCTGAATACGACATTTCTTTAATCGGAATTCTTACTTTTATTTCAGCCTGTTTTCTCAAAGAATGAGCAGCTTCAACCAACTGCCTTGCCTTAATCATTTCTTCTTCTAAATTTTCATCTATTAATTTAATGTCCAAAACTGGCCAATCGGATAAATGAACAGATTCTTCTTTTGTTAAATTCATAAATATTTCTTCTGATATAAATGGAGCAATCGGAGCAAATAATTTTGTCAGGGTTACAAACACATAGTAAGAGGTGTTATAAAATGCTTCTTTGTCTGGACTTTCTTCTACGGAAGGACCTGCTCTATCTCTACTTCTTCTTATATACCAAGTTGAAAAATCATTAACAAAATTTTGTATTCGATCAATTGCTAAAGCCGCATCATATTTATCTAAAGCTTGCGTTGTATTTAAAATCAATTTATTCAATATAGATATTATCCATTTATCCAAAACATTTTTACTATTTTGAATATTTCTTTTGCTTTGTTTATAATCATCAACTTGCGCATAAGTAATAAAGAAATTATAAGTATTCCATAAGATTAGCATTAATCCTTTTATTTGGTTTCTGTAATTTTCTTCAGAAATTATTATATCTTCTCCCCTCATTACAGGACTTCCCATTAAATATAATCTTAATGCGTCTCCGCCATACTTTTGCAAAAGCGCTTTTGGATCCGGATAATTTCCGTAATTTTTACTCATTTTCCTTCCATCCGTTCCTAAAATTACTCCCTCTACTACAACATTTTTAAAAGCAGGTGAGTCGTAAAGAACTGTTCCTATTACGTGTAAAACATAAAACCAAGCTCTGATTTGTCCTGTATATTCAGCAATAAAATCAGGAGGAAAAAAGTCTTTAAGAGTGTGTTCCTTGTTGAATGGAAAATGTCTTTCAGCAAAAGAAGCACTACCTGCTTCAATCCAGCTGTCCAAAACTTCCGGTACTCTTTTGGCTTTCTTACCACATTTCTTGCAAGTTACTAAAACCTCATCAATTTCCGGTTTATGCAAATCATTTATTTTAACTCCTGAAGCTTTCTCTAACTCTGCTATTGATCCTGGGACAAATCTTTCCAAACACTCACATTCCCAAACAGGAACTGGGCTTCCCCAAAACCTGCTTCTTGATATATTCCAATCAGGCGCGCTTTCAATACTTTTTAGAAACCTTCCTTCCTTAAAATGTTTTGGAAACCAATTTACATCTTCATTTGTTTTTTTAAGCTTGTGCTTAATATCCTGGATATTTACAAACCATGCATTTTGAGGATTGTAAAAAAGTCTTGTAGAGCATCTCCAGCAATGCGCAACCGAATGAGTGTAATTTTCTTGCTTATAAATTAAGCCTCTATTTGCTAAATCTTCGTTTACAGCTTTATTTGCTTTAAGATAATACATGCCTCCAAACTTAGGCACGTTTTCATTGATTATCCCTTCGTCATCAACGTGCATTTCCATATGAATGCTTTGCTCCTTCATTACTTTTAAATCCTCCTCCCCATATGCCGCAATAGTTACAACTCCTGTCCCTTCTTCCGCAGTTACAAATTCATCTAAGACTATTTCAAATGCCTTTTCACTTTTTTTGATACTATCCTTGTAATAATCGTAATGCGGCTCAAACTTTACTCCATCTAATTTTTTTCCATTAAATTCATCAATTATTTTATAGGGCTCTTTTTTGAGCGTTTTTAAAGTTGATTTTGCCAAAATATAAAATTCATTTCCTTGTTTTACTTTTACGTATGTAAGTTTCGGATTAACAGCTAAAGCGGGAGTTACGATTTTATTCCAGGGAGTTGTGGACCAAGTCAAGATATATGTGTTTTTTTCAATTTTATATTTATAAGTATCTGCCAATTCTGTTATGTCTTTATGGTTATCGGCATCCATTGCAACCTCAAAATTAGAAATTGGAGTTGAACAATGAGGACAAAAAAGTGAAACCCTTAAGCCTTTATAAATTGCTTTCTTATCGTACATTTGCTTAAAAACCCACATAACAGATTCCATATAATCTTTATCCCAGGTTTTATAGGCATTTTTAAAATCAACCCATCTTCCTATTTTGTCTACATACCACTCCCATTCTTGTGATACTTCATTAACATACTTTCTGCATTCATCTATGAACTTTTTAACGCCAACGATTTCTTCTATGTCTTTTTTGCGTTTAATCTCTAATTTTCCCTCTACTTTATTTTCTATTGGAAGACCGTGTCCGTCCCAACCCCAAACTCTTCTTACTCTAAATCCCTTCATTGTGTAATATCTGCCAAAAAGATCTTTAGGTAAACTTGAAAGAAGAGTTCCGTAATGCGGGCTTCCGGTTATAAAAGGAGGTCCGTCTAAAAAAGTCCACTTCTTATCTTTAGGCCTATTTTCTACTGATTTTTCAAATATCTTATTCTTTTTCCAATACTTTAATATTTCTGCTTCAAGTTTTGGGAAATCTACTTGAGGACTAACGCTTTTGAATCCCGTTAGAGATTTTTTTAAACCTGCTGCTTTACTCATAATAAAATTATACCCGTCATCTCTAACGGGATAAACATAGAAATAATTTTAACTTAATTAGCTCACTTTCTCAACTGTAATTTTGAGATTTAATTCTTCTGTCTTAGAAATGCGGAAAACCGATACTAAAATATAAGAATATAAGCTTAACTCGCGCATTTTCCACTCGAGTAAAATTTGTGATGTTTTTACTATCTTTATATTCCAAAGTATTCCTTATAGGCTTTTTCATTTTCAAGTTTTGATACTTTAAGTATTTGCACTTCGTTTCCTATCTGAAAAGTTTGTCTTAAATACTCAATTTCATCTTCGCATATAAAAGGAGTAAGATAAACGCTTTCTTGAAGCCGATAAAATTTGAGTCTTTTTAATGTATCTCTAAAAATATCCCGCTGAAGCCTTTTGAGATTTGAAATGTCATAAATTATTATTCTCCATTTTCCGTCCCTTTTTTCTTTTAGACTAATTTCTTCTAAATTAAACTTAAGAAGCTTCTTTTTTCCCTTATCCGTGATTCTTACGTATCCGCCTGCTATTTCTATATCTTTTTGGTTTTGCAATCTTTTTATAACCTGTTTAAGTCTCCACGCGTTGAATTTTTTCCACTCTTTTTCATCTTTTTCTTTTTTTATTTTTGCGTATTCTTTAATAAGAATTGCAGATCCTGGCATAATAATGGCTGCGGTTAAAATAACACCAGCGCCAAGAAGTTTTAAAACTTCTTTTACTTTTGGATCTATTCTTAAATCTTTAACTGAACTTTCTTTATTCATTATTCTTTTTTCTAATATATTTTCCTATTTAAATAGTATCACAAATTTCGCTCGAGCAAATTTTGCGCGAAATTAAATATTGTATTAGTTACTAAATAGGAAACACTAATAATTTGTATGTTATGTGTTCAAGCTTAAAAATTGAAGGTGAAGTTTAATTTTTTTGTCGCAAGAATGCGGGGATGTCCCAGGTGTCGTCTTCTTCTTCAAGAGGCGGCTCTTCGACCGGTGGAGGTGGTTCAATCTGATTATTATTTGAAACTTGCTGTGAAGATTGCTCCATAACCCTGTTAACCGTTGGCGTCATAAATTCTTTAAGGGTTTGCCTTGTCGCATCAAAGCCCGTTGCAATTACGGTAATTTTAAGCTGATCGTGCATTGTATCATCGATTGTCGCTCCGAAAATTATATTTGCATCAGGATCTGCAGCCGATGCAATAATTTTTGCCGCTTCGTCAACTTCGTTCATGGTTAAATCAGGCCCTCCGATTATATTAAATAACACTCCCCTTGCCCCATCCATTGATATTTCCAAAAGCGGCGAGGAAACAGCAGCTCTTGCCGCGGTTTGCGCCCTATTTTCCCCAACACCCGTACCAATTCCCATTAAAGCACTGCCTGCATTAGACATGATTGTTCTGACGTCGGCAAAATCAACATTAATTAGCCCCGGAAGCGTTATTAAATCGGAAATTCCCTGAACCCCCTGGGTTAAAACCGAGTCGGCAACTTTAAATGCTTCCAAAAGCGAAAGTTTCCTGTCAACAACGTCTAAAATCCTTTGGTTTGGGATTACAATTAACGTATCTACTTTATCTTTTA
>JBBUCX010000054.1:0-1825 GCA_038057595.1 Patescibacteria group bacterium | reverse complement strand
AAATCCACATTTACGGGAAGAGTTGAATAACCTGCATTACTCGTTACAAGCTGTTATAATATCGTAATGAAAAAAAATAAAAACGTTTCACCTTTTGGCTATTATTTTAAATATTTAGATAGTGTTGATAAAGATGTAAAAGACTCAACAGAATTTGGTTCAATGTTAATTCTTTCAATTGTTGAAGAATTAGGGGAAATGAGCAGAGCCTACTTAGCAAAACATGGAAGAAAACAAAGCAATTTAGCCGCGCAAAACGACGAAGCGTATGAGCGGGAACTTGGAGATATTTTAGTGTCAATTTTGCGTCTTGCCAGAATTAAAAAGATAAATTTAAACGAGGCTTTAATGTATTCTCTGAAAAAAATAGAAAAAAGAAAAACCGAACCTAAAAGATAAACCTCAAGCTGCTTCGGGGAAAAGTTGAATTGGTTTTTTTTCTAGGGATTGTAAACGCTTTGAATGATGATATTCTCTAATCAATCCTTCTAGCTCTTCTTTCAATACTTGAGTTTCTATTCTGATTCTTTCCAATTGTGGATAAAAACTATCATTAAGAATTTCTCCTTCAGTTCTTTCCCGCCGGTCTTTTTCGCCGCCATTTATTATGACTATATTGTGATTAACAAGCCATTGCTCTCTTGCTAAATCTCTAGCCCAAGGACCGATTAATTGACCACCATTACTTTCTTCGATATCTTCTATTATTTGATTTTTGTATTCTCCTAAACCAACCGTACTTGATTTTATTTCCCCAAAGACTATCATTCCATCAACAAGCTCTATTTTTAAATCAGGGCCTTCAGTATCCGTCGCCGGATTCATTACCGCCTTTTTTACGATTTCCGTTTGAGAAATGATTATAGATTGAACACGAGCTTCTACCGCCTCACCCCTATCGTTCCAAAGTTTTTCGGGAACACTGCCTTCTTCGCGTCTTATTGCTTTTAGAGTTCTTCTTCTAAGATGAAAAGGGAGTTCGAAAATTCGGGGCGCAGAAGTTATCGGAGTTATACCATCCGGTGTTCCAGGAGCAATTCTTAATGCCTCTGTCATCTAGTTTAATTGTCCTTAAGAAAAATATTTTTGTCAATGATTAATTTACATCCGTGGTAAGAGTTGAGTAAAACCCCATATTGTCCTATAATGCGCGTATGAGAAAAACTGTGGTTGGAGTATTTGCCCACCCTGATGATGAGGCTTTTGGTCCGGGTGGAACTTTGGCAAAACTTGCAAAAGAAAATAATGTTTATTTATTGTGTGCGACAAAAGGGGAAGCAGGAAAACAATATAAAATATCAAATATAAAAAATCAAAAATTACAAAAAATAAGAAGCAGAGAACTTTTAGAGTCTGCTAAGATTTTGGGAGTTAAAAAAGTTTATTTTTTGGGATTTAAAGACGGAACGCTTTCCAATAATTTGTATCACGAGCTTTCTGCAAAAATAAAAAGGCATCTTATGAAATTAAAACCGCAAACTCTAATTACCTTTGAGCCCCGGGGTGTTTCCGGGCACATAGACCATATTACTGTTTCGTTTGTAACAAGTTTTGTTTTTTGGAAACTGCCTTTTATAAAAAATTTGTGGCAGTTTTGCAGGCTTTATTCAAAAGAAAGATTCGAAAAACAGGATTATTTTATTTATTTCCCGAAAGGTTACAATAGAAACGAAATAGATAAAATTGTAAAAACAGATGATGTTTGGGAAACAAAACTCAAGGCAATGATGTGCCATAAATCCCAGCTTCACGACATTAAAAGAATTTTAAAATTCCAAGAAAAATTACCCAAAGAAGAGTATTTTTTAGTAACAAGAAAAAATTA
>JBBUCX010000053.1:0-12325 GCA_038057595.1 Patescibacteria group bacterium | reverse complement strand
AAAGATTTGCAAACGGGAAAAAATTGTGATAATCTAGCAAAAAGGACAAGCATATGGAAGAAACGCCATTAGAAGCGAGCTCATCATTTGCTGCCCCTGCAAAGAAAAAAATAAATAAAAGATTTGTTTATTTAATTGCTGCTTTTGTAATTATTATTTTAGTATTTTTTGGATCTAAATTATTAGGACAAAGCAGTAAACAAGACATAAATGACGTTCCTGCTATAACAACCCCGACGGAAATACCGACCCTAACGCCGGAATCATCTCCAACGCCCGCGTCAAACGCGGCTGACGCAAGCCCGACAAGCACACCAACGCCAAAACCAACAGTAAACCCTGTTGATAAATCAACAGGTCTTAACAGAAGTAAGCTTTCGGTAACTGTTCAAAACGGCAGCGGACAAGCGGGTGTTGCGGGAAAAGCTGCTGATATACTTAAGGCTTTGGGCTACAACGTTTCTTCAACAGGCAATGCGGATAATTATGATTTTGTTAATGTCAGTATTCAGGTAAAAGCAGCAGAAAGTGAGTTTTTAGCGCTTCTTAAAAAAGATTTGGCAAGCTATACAATCGGCAGTAACTCCGCAGATCTTTCCACTTCCTTTTCCTCCGACGCGCTTGTTATAATAGGTAAATAAGTTAAAAGTTCATAAAGTTTTTAAAGTTATAAAGTCTAAAATTATGAAAGTTTATTTAGCAAGCGATCATGCGGGTTTTGAATTAAAAGAAACAGTAAAGGGTTTTCTTTTAAGCAGGGGATATGAAATTGAAGACTGCGGAGCAACCTCATTTAATCATGACGATGATTATCCGGAATTAATTTCAAAAGCAGCTAAGAAAGTTTCAAACGATCAGGATTCAAAAGCAATTATTTTTGGAAAATCAGGGGCAGGAGAAGCAATTGTTGCTAATAAATTTAAAAATGTTAGAGCGGTATTAGGATTTAGTAGGGAAAATGTAAAGCTTGCAAGAGAGCATAATAATGTAAATACACTTTCCTTGGGTTCTTATTTTGTTGACGCAGAAATAGCAAAAGAATTAGTAAGGGTATTTTTAGAAACTCCGTTTTCAAACGAAGAAAGACACATAAGAAGACTTGGAAAAATAAAAAATTTGGAAAATGATATCTTGAAGTGAGAAGTTACCCGCCTGCAACGCTTGATGCGTAGCATCTGCGGGCAGGGATATTTTTGATTTTGACCTCCTTGAATTATTGATATCTGGAAAATCTAGAATTCAAACGGTCAAAGATTCAAGATCAAGAGAGTCCTACTTCCAACTTCAAAAATTCTAAATATGATTGATATAATTCCCGGTATTTTAGAAAAAGATTTTGCAGAAATTGAGAAAAAGCTTCAGATTATAAAACCATTTTCAAAAAAAGTGCACATTGATTTTTTAGACGGAAAATTTTGTGAAGAAAAAAGCTTTTTAGACTTTGCGCAATTTAGTAAATACAAAGATGATTTTTTTTTGGAAGCGCATTTAATGGTAGAAGACCCAAACCAATATATCAAGCCTTTGGCAAATGCCGGTTTTAAAAGGTTTTTAGGACATATTGAAAAAATGGGAAATTTAGAAGAATTTATTGCTAAAGGGCAAATCTTTGGGGAGGTCGGCCTTGCTTTGGATATAGATACGTCAGTTGAGTCAATTTCAATAAATTTTGATGATATAGATACAGTTTTATTAATGAGCGTAAAAGCCGGAAAATCAGGCCAGGAGTTTTTACCCGAAGTTTTAGAAAAAATTAGGCTTTTACGCCAAATTACCCAAATAACAATAGAAATAGACGGAGGGATAAACGAAGAAACTCTTATTGCGTCAAGAAAGGCCGGAGCGCAAAGATTTGTCGCAACAAGCGCCATATTTCAAAGCCAGGATCCAATGGAGTCTTATGAAAAGCTCCTTTCTTTAAATTAGTTTCTAATAATTACAGCGCTTGGAGTTGCAACCAATGTGCATTGTTCTGTTCCTTTAATAAAATATTCAGGCACTCCATAACAAGTTTTGACAACGATGTTGTCGGGCATTTTTTGCAAAGCGTCGGAAACATTGGGCAAGATTGCAGTCATTACCCTGTTCCAAATAGGAGCAGCTCCTGTTATTCCCGAAGCAAGACTTTGGCTCATAGGACTATTGTCGTTATTTCCAACCCAGGCAGCAACAAGAAAAGATTTGGTAAATCCAATTGTCCAATTATCTCTTTTATTATCGCTAGTTCCTGTTTTAACAGAAACAGTGCGGTTTGGAATGTTTAAAGGAGAGTTTGTGCCAAACTCGAACGATCTGGCTCTGTTGTCTGCTAAAATATTAGCAATTATATAAGCAACTCCCGGATCTAAAACCTGTTTTGCCAAAACCTTATTATTATTGTCAAACATATCCCCTTTGTAATTTGTTACCCTAATAATAGGATTTAAATTAACTCTTTTACCTAAATTTGAAATCGTACCATAAACTGTTGCTAATTCTGTCATTTTTACTTCGGCAGCCCCCAAAGTCAGAGAAAGCCCGTATTGACTTGGATCACCCCAGGTAGTTATTCCCATATTTTTAGCTGTAGCTACCATTTCAGGGATGCCGATTTTTTGTAAAGTCTTTACAGCCGGAACATTAAAAGAATTGGCAAAAGCGATTCTTAAAGGAATTTTTCCATGAAATGCGCCGTCATAATTAACAGGAGAATACGGCGGCGCGCCCGGAGAATTATAGGTAACAGGCGAGTCATCAAGAATAGTTGCCGCGGTAAAGCCGTTTGAAAGTGCCGCCGCATAAGTAACAACTTTTATTGAAGAGCCCGGTTGTCTTAGAGCGGTTGTTAAATTAACGTTTCCGTCGTTTGGGTCGTTATAATCACGGCTTCCAACCATTGCCAAGACCTCACCTGTTGCGGGGTTTGTCACAAGCGCCGCCCCGTTTGTTAAGTTTAAGTAATTATTATTGTCAACCTCTTCTCTGACAATATCGGCAACTTTTTCGTTAAGCATAAGATCGAGCGTTGTTATAACATTTAATCCTCCTTTTTCAACCAAAGCAAGGCCGTATTTTTGAATAAGTAAATTTTTCACATACATGACAAAATGAGGGGCGTAAATGGGTATTTGGGGGGTTTGAAAAACCAGGTTTTCACTTAAAGCCTCAAGCTCTTGTTTTTTGGTAATATATTTTAGCTCTTGCATTTTATTTAAGACTTCTTTTTGCCTTTTTTGCCAAAAGTTACTTCCTTCATAAGGAGAGTATATAGTTGGAGATTGCGGCAGTCCTGCCAAAAACGCGCTTTGGGCTAAAGACAAATCTTTAACATTTTTGCCAAAATAAGTTTCCGATGCCGCCTCTATTCCCCAGGCAGTGCCCCCGTAGGGAACCTGGTTAAAATACATTTCCAAAATTTCATTTTTGCTATAAATTTTTTCGGCCCAAAAAGCTAAAATTATTTCTTTAATTTTGCGTTTAATTGTTTTTTCGGGCGTTAAAAGAGTTGATTTGATAAGCTGTTGAGTAATTGTTGAGCCTCCCTGAATGGGTCTGCCCGAAAGATTGGCAATAGAGGCTCTTATTATGGCGTTGATATCTATCCCCGGATTTTTATAAAAATCTTTATCTTCAATTGCAATAGTTGCATTTTTAAGATTTGCTGGTATTGAATTTAGATTAACCAAGGTTCTATTTTCATTAGCATATATTTGGTAAAGAAGTATTCCGTTTCTATCATATATCTTACTAGTTTGGGGAATCTCCCTTCCGGATAATTGTTTTGGGTTTGGCAGGCTGTTTAAAAAAACATAAAAAGTAAAAGGAATAAATAAAAATATAATACAAACAAGAAATCCCAGTAAAAAATACTTAGTTTTTAAAAGTATGTTTTTGGGAATTGGGTAAATTGTGATTGCTTTTTCTCTTTTCTCCTTTTTTAAAACCAATGCTCTTCTCCTTTTTATTTTTTTTAAAAACAAAGTCTCCTTAAAACGGATAAGCTCTATGTAATTTTTTAAACTTTTAATCTTCGTGTTTTTGTAACGCCTAAATTTTTTATACGTATTTGTGTAGAATTTTTCTAAAAATTCAACAATTTTTTTAATTATTGTAAGAATAAGCTGAATGTAAAAAATAAAAAAATCACCAACTGTAACAAAAAAATTAAGAAGTAAATTAATTAAAATAAGTATTAATTTCATAAAAAGGGCAGAGGATTATGCCCGAATTATACTATAGGAATATTTATTTTAAAATCCCCAGTTTAAGGATTTGGAGTTGGAGTTGGAGTTGGAGTTGGAGTTGGGTGCGGACAGGAAATACAGTATTTATCACCAGAGACATCCGTAAAAATTGTATTTTCTTTAGGCTCGGTATTATCGGTTTGGCTTTTTTTTGCCAAATCCTGGGTGGTTTTATCTATTAAAACACTTTCAGTTATTACTGTTCCAATGGTCTTTTCGGTCCCTTTTATAAAATATTCAAACCTTGTCGGACACGAGCTTCCTGCCCCCGGGAAAAAGCCGGTATCTGAACATACCTGTTTTTGGATTACGTCAAAAGGCCTTGATAATGCTTCCTGCGGCCTATCTTTCAAAAGATAAGACATAATAGTATTCCAGATAGGAGCTGCTCCTGTAATGCCGGAAACAACTCCGCCCATCGGACGGTTATCGTTATTGCCAACCCAGGTAACTACAAGATATGATGGGGTATAGCCAATTGTCCAGTTGTCTTTATAGTCATTTGTCGTGCCGGTTTTAACAGATACGGTTTGCTTTGGGATTTTAAGCTTTGAATTTTCTCCAAATGAAGCCATTCTTGCGCCGTTATCCGAAAGTATATCCGAAATTATAAAGGCTACTCCGCCCGGTAAAACTTTTTTGCCAAAAATCGGACTTTTCAACGGCTTACATTCTTCCAAAACTTTTCCGGTCTTATCTACAATTTTTAAAATGGGTGATAGGTCTATTCTATAGCCACCGTTTGCAAAAACCCCAAAAGCAGTTGCCATATCTGTCATTTTTACTTCGGCTCCGCCTAGAGTTAGTGAAAGTCCGTAATTCTCCGGGTTTGTAAAGGTTGTTATTCCCATGGCCGAAGCTGTGGCAACCATTGCATCAACCCCGTTTAGTTTAAGCATTTTTACGGCCGGAATGTTGAAAGAATTTCCCAAAGCGTATCTTAATTGCACCATCCCGTGCCATTTGCCGTCGTAATTTAGAGGACAATAATTTCTTCCCCCCTGGTTTGGATAGCAAATTTCCTTATCAATCAAAACAGTTGATGAGGGATATTTATTAATAAGTCCGAGCGCGTAATTAATAGGTTTTATCGAAGAACCGGGCTGCCTTAAAGAAGTAGTAATGTTTACGTTCCCGTCAATTGTTATGTCAAAATAATCTTTACTCCCAACCATGGCCAGAATTTCGCCTGTTGCCGGGTTTGTCACAAGCGCCGCGCCGTTTGAAACGCGGTAATATTTAGGCAGGCTGTCAATTTCTTCCGCAACGGATTCTTCAGTATATTTTTGGATATCGCTGTCAAGGCTCGTTGTTACTTTTAATCCGCCTTCCTCAACGGTTTTTGCTCCGTATTTTTCTATCAGCAAATCTTTGATGTATAAGACAAAGTGCGGAGCTTCGATGTTGTTTGAAATCCTTTTATAATTTAAAACTTGCTTTGCGGCTTTTTGCTCATCCTCTTTTGTTATGTATTTTTCTTCCCGCATTGCTTTTAGAACTTCAAGTTGTCTTGCTTTGGCAAGCTCCGGACGTGAACCGAATGGCGAATACTTGGTTGGAGACTGGGGAAGCCCTGCTAATAGTGCTCCTTCTGCCAAATTTAAATCTTTTGCGCGTTTTCCAAAATACATTTCCGAAGCTGCTTCTATTCCATAAGCAGGTCCTCCGTATGGGCTTTGGTTTAAATACATTTCCAAAATTTTATTTTTTGGATAAATTAATTCTGTTGCAAAAGCTAAAATTATCTCTTTGATTTTTCGTAAAACCGTGCGCTCCTGGCTTAAAAGACTATTCTTTACGAGTTGTTGGGTAAGGGTTGAGCCTCCCTGAACCTGCTGTTTTAAAACTATTGAAACGACAGCCCTTGCAATTCCTTTTAGATCAACTGCTCCATGACTATAAAAACTTCTATCTTCAATGGCAATTGTAGCTTCTCTCATATGTTTTGGAACTATCGATAAAGGAATAAAGACTTGATTTTTATTTCCGTAAATATTGTATAAAAGTTTGCCTTTTCTATCGTAAATAAGGGTGGATTGGGGATTAGATGAACTTCCCAATTTTGTCGGAAGCGGTAAATCTTTAAGAATTAAAAAGTAAAAAGCAAAAACAAAAAATAAACTAAAAACAATTACAATAATTTCTTTTATTGTAAAATCCCTTGATTTTATTTTTTCCAAAAGATTTTTTTGCTTTGGAATTTTTTTGCGCGGGCGTTTTTTCATGCCCAATATAATAACATTATTAAATAAAGCTTTCAACGCTTGTTATTAATTGTTATATAATTAATTGATTATGGATATTGCCTCTTTTATTACATCCCTATCTATTCCGATGCTTGGGATTAACTGGATAGATATTATTATTTTCGCAATACTTATTTTTTATGCTTTTGAAGGGTATGCCCAGGGGTTTTTAATTGCCTTTGTTGATTTAATTGCGTTTTCCCTTTCTTTTTTGCTAGGTATAACTTTTTATAGTAGGTTAGCTTATGTTTTAGTAAATACATTTTCGATTTCGCTTTCGTTTGCAAACGCACTTGGTTTTTTTATTGCGGCAGCATTAGCAGAAATTATTTTAAGTTTTATTTTAAAAAATTTAATCGCAAACGTTCCATTATATGCAAAAGAGGGTCCTAAAGAAAAAACTTTAAAAGGCCTAAATCAGTATTTGGGAATTATCCCGGGCGCAATGTCTGGCTTAATATTATCTGCTTTTATCTTAAGCTTAATAATCACTCTTCCTTTTTCTGTTTTTCTTAAAACTTCTGTTTCAGACTCAAAAATTGGCAATTACTTAGTTTCAAATACGCAAGGGTTTGCTAAAAGCTGGAGTGATATTTTCGGCGGGGCGGTTAACGATACGCTTTCTTTTTTAACAGTTGAGCCAAAAAGCAGTGAGAGCGTTAATTTAAATTTTAATGTAAAAAATGTAACTGTTGATAAAATTGCCGAACAAGAAATGCTTAATAGGGTTAATAAAGAAAGAGCGGCTGTAAACCTACCTCCGGTTATTTTTTCCGAAGATTTGGCAAAAGTCGGAAGGAATCATTGCAAAGATATGTTTGTAAGAGGATATTTTTCCCATTACACGCCCGAGAAACTTTCGCCGTTTGACAGAATATTAAATGTAAGCATAAGCTTTAGTTATGCAGGGGAGAATTTGGCTTTGGCGCCAAACGTCGAATTGGCAATGAAGGGTTTAATGCAAAGCGAAGGACACAGAGCCAATATTTTATCGCAAAATTTTGCAAAGCTTGGAGTTGGGGTAATTGACGGAGGAGTTTACGGACAAATGTATTGTCAGGAATTCACGGACTAGAATAATGATGAATGATTAAGGATTAATGATTAAATTAAGAAGCCTTATAGGAGTTGATATCAGCGGAAAGACAATTCTTCTTAGAGCGGACTTGGATGTTTCTCTCGCGAGAGGGGAGTTTTCAGACGATTTTCGCTTAACTACTTCTCTTGAAACAATTAATTATCTCTTAAAGCAAACAAAGACAATATTTATTATTGGGCACCTCGGACGTCCAGAAAAAGAAGATAAGAGTTTAAGCTTGAAAGTTGTGGCGAAGTGGTATGCCAAAAATTTCAAATTTCAAATTTCAAATTTCAAATTAAACGATTTCACTGGATGGAAAATTGGAGAAAAGTTAATTCTTTTGGAAAACTTAAGGTTTTATAAAGAAGAGGAAGAAAACGATGAAGAATTTGCCAAAAAATTAGCTTCTTTAGCTGATATTTACGTAAATGACGCTTTTGCTTCTTCGCATAGAACGCATGCTTCAATTGTCGGAATTACCAAGTATTTACCTTCATTTGCAGGTTTGAGGATGCAAAAAGAAGTTGAAGAATTAGAAAAAGTTTTGGAAAATCCCAAAAGGCCGCTTTGCGTAATCATTGGAGGAGCAAAAATAGAAACAAAACTTCCATTAGTTGAAAAAATGCACGCGTTTGCCGATTATGTTTTGGTTGGGGGAGAAATTGCTGAAAACGACAAGGTCCTTTTGAAAGTCCAGCATGAAAAACTCGAAAGTAAAAAATCAGTGCTTTTAGTGGCTGATTTAACAAAAAATTCAAAGGATATAACCATAAAGTCAGCAGAAAATTTTTCTCAAATCATCCAAAATTCAAGCACAGTTGTTTGGAATGGACCAATGGGAATAACAGAAAGTTCAAAGTTCAAAGTTCAAAGTTCAAAGTCCGAGGATACGGAAAGAGGAACAAGAATTTTGGCTCAAGGACTCTCAAAACTGTCAAATTATAGAATTGTCGGGGGAGGAGATACAATTACTTATCTTAAAAAAATAAATCTTTTAGATAAGTTTGATTTTGTTTCAACAGGCGGAGGCGCAATGCTTGAATTTTTAGCAGGAGTTAAGCTTCCGGGAATAATTGCCTTAGCTTGACTTTTAGTCTTATAGTGATATATAATCTCCGGATGTTAAGTTCAGAATTCAGTCCCATAGAAGATCCCGGAAGTGAGATCTTTTTCCAATTACCTGGTTTTGAAAAACAGGAAGCAGAAAGAATTGGCGAGTTCTTTAATCTAAAGCTAATTAAAGGTTTTTATAGGGTATCATTTGATAAGAAAGATCGAGATATTTTAACCATTCTTCCAAGCTTAGATATTACTCGAGATATTGGCTTAATTGATGGCCCGTCTGATAGTATCATAGTTGCTTTAAGTAGGCTAAAGGGCATTGAGGATATTATTGATTTAGTTTCTTGTAGATATATAGATAAAGAAAGATTAGATTATGGGCAAAGAACAATTCCTCCTGAATATATTATAAGAGGCCAAGAAAAAAGCCTAAGTTGTACAAAAACTATCTTACCTCTTATCCAAAGTGGAGAAAGATTTGAATTAACAAAAGGAGTTTATACTTTACATAGGCATTCTTCGACAGTTTACCCTCAAAGAGAAATAATGTTAGGATATTCATTATCCTGGTCTAGCGTTACATCACTTCCTGGAAACAGTTAAGCTACTTCTCAATTTTTATTAACTTTGCTATACTTAATTTTATGGTAAGACACTTCGACTTCGCTCAGTGTCAAATCATTAACTATGATTAGAGTTGCGATTAACGGTTATGGAAGAATTGGAAGAGTAGCACACCGCGTAATTTTGGAAAAGTATTTGCAAGAAGTTGAGATTACGGCAATCAACGCCGGTTCTTCAACTGATATTAAAGGCTGGATGTATCTTTTAAAATACGATACTTCGTATGGACCAATTTATTCAATGGATGTTTCCTATCAGGAAAAAGAGGAAACCGCACAATACCAAGATTTAATCGGTTATCTTTTAGTAGATAACAAAAAAATTCCTGTTTTTTCGCAAAAAGACCCTACACTTTTACCTTGGAAAGATTTAAATATAGATGTCGTTATAGAATCAACCGGGCATTTTACAACAGAAGAAAAATTGAAAACCCATTTAGCTGCCGGCGCCAAAGCAGTTGTTTTGTCAGCTCCTGTAAAGGAGGGAGAAATTCCTACAATTGTAATGTCAGTTAACCAGGATAAATATCAAGGACAAAACGTAATAAGCAATGCATCCTGCACGACAAATTGTATCGCTCCGGTTGCAAGAATAATGGTTGATAATTTCGGAGTTGAAAAAGCAATGATGACAACAATTCACGGTTTTACATCGGACCAGCGCTTGCAGGATGGAGGACATAAAGACTATAGAAGAGCAAGAGCAGCAGGACAAAACATTGTGCCGACATCAACCGGCGCAACAATTGCGGCAGCAGAGGCAGTACCCGAACTTAAAGGTCTTTTTGGAGGGCTTTCGTTAAGAGTTCCGGTTGCTGTCGGTTCTCTTTCCGATTTCACCTTTATTCTTAAAAGAGAAACGACAAAAGAAGAGGTCAATATGGTATTTAAAAAAGCAGCTCAAAACTCAATTTTTAACGGAATTTTAACAGTTACAGAAGAGCCTTTGGTTTCTTCCGACATAATCGGAAGTTCATATTCATCAATCGTAGACTTATCGTTAACGCAGGTTATCGGCAATATGGTAAAAGTAATTGCCTGGTATGACAATGAATATGGTTACGCAAACAGATTAGTTGAAGAAGTTATAATGATGGGAAGAAAAAACGCGCAAGATTTATCAATTCAACAACCCTCTCTATGACAACACACAAAAAACCCACAGAACTGCCCGGCATCAGAAATATTACGGTATCCGGAAGAATCGGTACCGGAAAAACAACGCTAGCTAAGCACATAGCAGATGTTCTAGGTTGGGATATGTTAGACGGCGGGAAAGTTTTCAGAAATTTGGCAAAAGAAAGGGATTTTCATATATCAGAAAAACAGAAAGTGCCGGATAAATTTGATATTGCTTTTGAAGAAGAAATTAAACTGATTTTAACAAATGAAAAAAACCACGTTTTGCAAAGCCACTTGGCGGGTTTTGTTACCCAGGGCGTAAAAGGCGTTTATAAGATTTTAGTCATATGCGAAGACAACGAAAAGGAGGATAAGCAGTCTATAAGAATAGATAGGCTAATGAACAGGGACTTAATCTCTGCAGATAAAGCGATAACGGAAATAAAAGAAAGGGAAGAAGAGGATTTAAAAAAGTATAGAAGGCTTTACGTAGGAAATGACCCGAATTGGGTTTACTGGGATGAGAAATATTATGATTTAGTTGTAAATACTTATTCCTTAAATCAAAAAGAAGCTTTGGATTTTGTTCTAAAACACATCAATTTTAAGAAGTAAATTCCTAAGTTGCTTCCTTGTAGTATAATACCATCATGAAAAATATCTTGTTGCTAATTTTTATCTTCACTTTTTTCGCATTTTCCCATCAAAATACATTGGCGCAGACGGCCTCTTTATCGGGCAACATAAAACACGTTGAATATACACTTCCATATCCCGGCATTCTTCCGGACAGCCCCTTGTATTTTTTAAAAGTTGTCAGAGATAATCTTTTAGGATTTTTCATATCCGAGCCTTTGAAAAAAGCAGACTACAGCTTATTAATGGCAGACAAAAGATTAACAAGCGCAAGCTCGCTTTTAGATAAGAAGAATTATTCTTTGGCAATTACAACGCTTTCAAAAGCGGAAAATTATTTTGATAAGGCAATTCAAAGTGCGGCAAAAGCAAAAGGGGAGGGAAAGGACGCCGGCGAAATCCTTAACAGGCTTTGGGTGGCTTCTCAAAAACATCAGGAAGTAATTTATCAAATGGTTTTAAAAACAAAAGGCGAGGTAAGATACAGTCTTGAACTACAGCAGGTAAGAGCTAAAAGTTTCCAGGATACTGTGGATGTAGTTAAATCCAATTAAAAGACTCAACTGCCCCTAATAGAACACATTTTTTATCCTAGGTATTTATTCAGATTTGTAATTTAGAATAAATTTTTTATTCCTTTTTTTAATATTTTTAAAAAAAACAAAAAACCGAAGCTAAAAAAAATACTGACCCCCTTTGATATAGATATTAGTAGTTGACACCACAGTCCTAGTGCCATATCATTTTCCTGACACTAGATATAGTGCTTGGGGAGATAGAAATGAGTTTTTATGAAGTGTCCATATTGCGGAAGCAAAGATACAGAAGTAGTTGAAACAAGAGACAGTGAAGATTTAGAAACAATACGAAGAAGAAGAGAATGTCTAAAATGCAATAAGAGATTTACGACATACGAACGGATAGAAAACATTAATTTAATAGTAATTAAAAAAGACGGAAAAAGAGAACAGTTTAACAGAGACAAATTAAAATCAGGAATAATTAGGTCCTGCGAGAAAACAAAAGTATCTCTTGAAGACATAGAAAAAATAGTAACAGAAATTGAAAGGGAGTTAAGAAGCGCTGATTCGGTAGAAGTTGAGAGCAAAAGAATAGGGCAAATGGTTGCCCAAAGACTTAAATCGCTTGATAAAGTTGCTTATATAAGATTTTCAAGCGTTTTTAAAAGGTTTGTAGATATTGAGGATTTTGAAAAAGAAGTAAAAAGACTGATAAAATGAAACGAAATGTCATCCTGAATATAGTGAAGGATCTTAAGATTCTTCGTTTCACTCAGAATGACAAGAAAGAAAGATTATGAAATTAGACGGA
>JBBUCX010000052.1:7819-12569 GCA_038057595.1 Patescibacteria group bacterium | reverse complement strand
TTTTATATCCTGCTCTGCAATGCTTCTTATCCAAACTCCGTTTAGCCATTCAAGTTTTTTAACATCAAAAATAGGATTTGCGGTATTAACATCTTTTAATTCAAAAAGCTTGATTAACTCATCCATAGAAAATATTTCCCTATCTGAACCAAGATTCCAGCCCAACATAGCCATATAATTTAATAGAGCTTCTTTAAGATAACCTTTTTCCCGATAATCAAGAATTGACTGCGCGCCGTGTCTTTTGGAAAGCTTTGACCTGTCAGTTCCCAGAATTACAGGTAAATGAGCAAATTGCGGTGGCTCCCAATCAAAACTTTCGTATAAATATAAGTGCTTTGGGGTTGACGAAATCCATTCTTCTCCACGGATAACATGGGTTATTTCCATCAAGTGGTCATCTACAATATTTGCCAAATGGTAAGTTGGATACCCGTCGGATTTTAGAATTACGAATTCGTCGACATCTTTGCCTGCAAATGAAATCTTTTTTTGCCCTACTTTATCAATCCACTCAAATTTTTTATCTTCCGGAACTTTTATCCAAACGGCGCCCTCTTTCTTGTGAGCAATTTTTTTATCCAAAAGTTCCTGAACATATTTTTTATACAAATCAAGCCTATCGGATTGACGGATAAGTTTCCCGTCATACTTTATTCCAAGCCACTCTAAAATTTCTAAAATTGCCTCTTCCGCCCCTTTTACAATTCTTTTTTTGTCAGTATCTTCAATTCTTAAAATAAACTCTCCCTTATTATGTTTTGCAAAAAGATAATTAAAAAAAGCCGTTCTAGTATTACCGATATGAGGAATTCCTGTTGGACTTGGCGCAAAACGCACTCTTACCATACTTGCATTGTAGCGTAAAGTTTTCCTATACTCAATATATGTTAACTTTAAGCCAGGCAAGCCGTGAAACAAAACAAATCTTGAAATGGGGGGGGATTTTTCTTGCCGGGTTAATGACTCTTCTTTTTCTTTTAAGAATCGCAACTATTATTAAAAACACGTACTTCCCGACTATTCCTAAGCCAACTGTTGCCTTTGGAAAACTTCAGCCGCAAAATTTTCCTGCAAACAACGTAAGCCAAAATTTGACGTATTCTGTTAATACTCTAACAGGCAGCTTACCTAATCTTAATAACCAATTAAAAGTTTATAGGATTAAGCCTTTCCAGCCGGATCTTCTTGCGGTAAACAAATTTCAAAATAGAATAACAAGTGTTGGTTTTGAAAGAGGTTATACGGCAGTGTCTGATAAGATATTCGAATGGAAAAGTAATCAAAATTATGGGGGGATAGAAAAAAGAATAAGATTTAATACAATCAACAATAATTTTACGATTACATCTCTTTACACAACAGATGATGATGTTTTAAAAAGCAAAAAAATCCCAACGGAGAGCGAAGCCGCCGATATTGCAAATGATTTGTTAAATAACATGCAGGCAATCCCTGAAGATATTGATTTGGAAAAAACTAAAACCAATCTCTTTTCTATACAAAATGGATCTTTAATTACCTCAACAAGTCTTTCCAATTCACAAATTGTTGAAGTTAATTTTTTCCAAAAAGATTTAGATAATCTTCCGATTTTTTATGAAAAACCCAATTCTTCAAATATAAGCGTTTTAATTGCGGGTAGTGGGCATCAACAAGGACAAGTTGTCGGAGTAAATTTTATTCACCAACCGGTTTCGGAAGAATCATCTACCTATCCATTAAAATCTGTAAGTACGGCGTATGACGAATTAAAAAACGGACAAGCTTATGTCGCGTCTTACTTTGGGACTTTGGCAAACATATCTATTACCAATGTCTTTCTTGCTTATTATATTAGCTCTCAAACGCAAGACTTTTTAATGCCTGTTATTGTTTTTGAAGGAAACGAAGGGTTCTTTGCCTATGTTCCGGCAATTAGGGATGAATGGATAAATAAGTAAGATTATTGGAAACTAAATCAAGTAATTTTGCCGTATCCAAAAACCTGTCTTCGCTTCCCATAACAACAATAATAATGGTTTTTCCTTTTTCCTTTTTGGAAGTTACCAAAACTTGTCCGGCTTCCTCTGTGTAACCTGTTTTTATGCCGGTAACGCCATCTACCCCCAATAATTTATTGAGATTTTCTATTTCATAAGCTTCGCCGCTTAAGCTATAAACTGTTTTTTTCTTTGTTGCGACAACTTTTTTAAAAGTATCGTTTTTTACGGCAAATGACGCAAGCCTTGCCAAATCAAACGGAGTTGTATAATCATTCGCGTCTTCAAGTCCGGCAGGATCCTGATAATGGGTGCTATATAATTTAAAAAATTTTGCTTTGCTGTTCATTTTTTCAACAAACGCCTGCTCGCTGCCCGGATAATTTTGAGAAATTGTAAGTGCTGCATCATTAGCAGAATGAAGAAGCATTGCATAAAGCATGTTTTCGAATGTCATTTGTTCGCCAATTTTAAGCCCTAAAACCGAACCCTCATTTGAAGCTTTTTGAACAGTTAAAATATCGGTTAATTTAAAATGGTCGAGCGCTGTTAAAGCTGTCATTATTTTTATGGTTGAAGCTGTTGAGAATCTTAAATCCGGATTTTTTGAGTAGAGAACGACTTTTGAGTCGGCATCCATAATTATCGCCCCTTTTGCTGAAATTTGGGGCACAAACTGCGTTTTTATAAACGGGAATTTCGCTTGGCCTGAAACAGAAAACGGAACTAAATAAGTCTTGTTTGTATAATTTAATATCTTAAATGTAAAAGAAAGAAGAAGTAACACGCAAAAAATAAACAATAGAAAACTTAAGAAAAAGAAAAAATATATTTTTATAAAGTTTTTATTTAGAAGCCGAAAGTCTTTCATCTACCCTCTCCATATCTCTTGGGAAAAGCGACGCCTCTCTCACATTTGATAATCCCAATAAATCTTTTGTTATCCGCTCAAGCCCCATTGCAAATCCCCCTTCGGGAGGCATTCCATAACGAAAGGCCTGAAGATAAATTTCAAAATTATCGGGCTTATTTCCCCATTTTTTTATATTATTTAAAAGCATTTCATAATCATTAATTCTCTGTCCTCCCGTAACCCATTCCTCATTTATACCTAAAAGGTCAAAACCTAAAGTATAATCCGGATCTTTTTGATCAGGCATCGTATAAAACGGGCGTTTTTTTGTCGGGTAGTGTGTAATAAAAACAAATGGAGCGCCTGTTTCCTCTTTTGCCCAATTGCATATTTCTTTTTCATCGCTTGGGTCCAAATCAGGTTCTTGCCTGTGATCCGTTTTTGTGCGTTTGAATATTAGTTCCTGCGCTTCTCTCATTTTTACTCTTGGTATAGATTTTTTAATCTCCGGAGCTTTTGTATTAAAAAGTTTTAATTCAGGCATATTTTTTTCTCTTACATCGCCAAGAATTCCAACGATTGTCTTTTCCGCCATGTCCATCAAGTCTTTCCAAGAATTAACAAACCCAAGCTCGACATCCAAACTTATATATTCAGAGAGATGGCGCGTTGTAATGGAAGGCTCTGCACGATAAGCATGAGCCAGCGTAAATACTCTTTCAAATATTCCAACCATTATCTGTTTATATAACTGCGGACTTTGGGCAAGATAAGCCTTGCGGCCGTAATAATCAAGCGAGAAAACCTCTGCTCCGCCTTCGGTCGCCGTAGGAACGATGGTTGGAACAAAAACTTCGGTAAACCCTTCTTTTTTAAGTGTTGAGCGAAAAGAACTGACAATTGTATCCTGAATTTTAAATATTGAAGCAACTCTGGGATGTCTTAAGGTAAGTGAGCGGTAATCCAGAAGCGTAGGGAGCTCAAGATTAAGATCACTTGCGCCCATATCAAAAGGCAGAGTTTGCGCCTCTGCGAGTATGTTAATTGAAGTCGCCTCAATTTCTACTGTTCCGGCACTGCCCAAATCTTTATTTACAGCGCCTTCTGGCCTCTTATTTACCCTTCCAACAACCTCTACGGCATATTCCGGTCTAAGTAGCTGTGCTTTCCCGTAAGCCCCTTTAGAAACATTAGAATTAGCTACAATTTGGATTATTCCGTCTTTATCCCTTAAATCAAGAAAAATAAGCTTCCCGTGGTCGCGCCTTATCCTGACAAAACCTTTAAGAGTGATTGTTTGTCCAATAAAATCAGAAGCATTTGAGGACAAAATTCTTTCTTCGCTTTTACTCATAGCCTCATAATCATACAAGAGTTTTGCCCTCTTGACAAGCAATATATAAAGTGATATATTTAGTAGGTCTTATAGTATTATTATGAATTTAACTTTGAATTTACTTAAGTTTATTTAACTTCCTAAATCAGGAGAGACCGACAATCTCCCCCGGATTATTGGAAGTTTTTTTGCGGTAAAAAATATGAGCATTAACGAAAAGACACGACAATATCCAACAGGTTCGCAAGGAGAGCCAATTGCACGTATTACTCCTGCTCAAGTAAGAAACTATAGAGATGCACTCGTGGCTCTAGGTGTAGATGAGGCTACAGCGCAGAGCAGATCGGAATTACTTACTAAAACTAGTGTAAATCCAATTGGCGTAAGAGCTGCTGTTACGGTTGTTTTTGGGAATGGAAATGCGATGCATGAAAGAAGACTGGTTCCGGTAGAAGAACGCGTTAGATAAACTAATCTGTCAGATGTATTTTTAAATCCTTTATTTTAAGCTGCAGGGTTTTATTTCCAAGCCACTCATTTTCATCAAGAGTATAAACAACATCAACATTATCCCCTATT
>JBBUCX010000052.1:5123-7719 GCA_038057595.1 Patescibacteria group bacterium | reverse complement strand
TTTTGAATTTGAGAATACGTATTTAAATTAATAAAACTTTCCGGAAGTTCCAAGTCTATTCTTAATACTCTTTCCAAATGCTCTTTTTTAATTAATTTTAATGCACTTGCAAAAAGTTTTTTTTCTAAAAGTTCCAAATTTTTTGTTTCAACGGTAAAACCTGCTGCCATCGGATGTCCGCCGACATCGACTAATAAATCAGACGCCTCTCTTAGGAATTCAATTATATTAAATCCTTTAACCGATCTAGCCGAAGCCTTGCTAAACTCTTTTCCTTTAGAAATAACAATTGAAGGCAGATAATATTCTTCAACCAGTCTTCCCGCAACAAGCCCGATAATCCCCTGCTGGTAGCTTTCATCCGCAATAAAAATCAGGTTCTTGAGGGTTTTTTCTCTGACTTTATTTCTTGCGTGGTTTAGAATATCTACTGTTAACTGCTGTCTTTCAAAATTTGTTTTTGATAAGATGCCGGATAAATCCTCTGCTCGTTTCCTGTTATTAGTACAAACTAACCGCAAAGAATCCATTGCGCTTGATAACCTTCCCATTGCGTTAAGCCTTGGAGCAATAATATGACCGACTTCGTAAACTCCGATTTCTTCTTTTTTTATTTTTGATTTTTCAATTAAAGCCAGAAGTCCTACGCGTTTTGTTTTTTGCAATGATAAAAGTCCAAACTTAACAAGAGTTCTGTTTGCTTTTGTTAAAGGAACTAAATCCGCAACAGTTGCCAAAGCAACCAGCTCCAGATGGCTCGTAGCGTATGGGCTATGGCGTGTGGTTTTTCTACTATTTGCCACTTGCCATATGCTATTTGCCAGTAGGTATGCTGCTCCTGCTCCGCAAAGAAGAGTCGTGTGAACTATTGAAAAAGCGTTGGGAAGCTTTTTGCTTGGCACATGATGATCTGTAATAATTACATCTATTCCCTGTTTTTTTGCAAAATCTACTGCTTCATTTGCAACAATCCCATTATCAACAGTTATGATTAAACCAAGATTTTCATTTTTAATTAAAACATCAATTCCTTCTTTTGAGAGCCCATAACCTTCGCTGAATCTACTTGGAATATAAGGCATGACATTTGCTTTTAAAGAATTTAAGGTCTCCCAAAGTATTGCCGTTCCGCAAATCCCGTCAACGTCGTAATCTCCGTAAATAATTATCTTTTCATTACTTTTTATTGCTTTATGAATTCGATTTAAAGCTTTTTGAAGATTTGCTTTATCAATTTTTACGGATTTAATAGTAACATCTGAAAGTTTTGGATTTAAAAAATCATCCATTTCTGTTTTTGACTTAATACCGCGGTTTTCAAGAAGAATCCTAACTAAATCACCAACTTTAAACTTTGAACTTTGAACTTTCAACTTATTCTCTATTTGCCATTTTTTCATAAAGCTTTTTAATTTTGATATACTATAGCAAATCCCGCTATTACGGGGCAAGATATGTTAAGTGTTATTCCGGAGGCTGTTTTATCAGTTTATAAAACATTGGGAAATAATAATTTTGAAGTTTTTTTTGTCGGTGGATGTGTTAGGAATATTTTATTAAAAAGAAACATAAAAGACTGGGATTTAACTACAAACGCAACGCCTGATAATTTAACAAAAATTTTTAAAAAAAGCTTTTATGATAATAAGTTTGGCACTGTCGGAGTTCCGATAAATTTAAACGATGAAAAGAAAATTGTTGAGATTACTACCTTTAGAAGAGAGGAAAGCTCAAGTCCGACCCATAAGCCGGATAAAGTATCTTGGGGGAAATCTATCGAAGAAGATTTATCAAGAAGAGATTTTACAATAAACGCAATTGCCCTTCGGCTCACAACATTTGATAGAAATAAGCCTTCTGTTTTTGAATTAATTGATCCCTTCAGCGGAGAAAAAGATTTAAAATCAAAAACTATAAAAGCAGTCGGAAACCCTAATCTTAGATTTAAAGAAGACGCACTAAGGCTTTTAAGAGCTGTAAGAATTGCTACGGAACTCGAATTTAAAATAGAAAAAGAAACTTATGAAAAAATTAAAGAAGACGCAAATCTTTTAAAGCATGTTTCTTCCGAAAGAATTAGAACGGAACTTTTAAGAATTCTTGGGTTTCAAAACGCATATAACGGAATAATGCTTTTAAAAGACTCCGGACTTTTAGAACATATTGTCCCGGAACTTTTGGAAGGAGTCGGAGTTTCGCAGGCAAGACCCGGCCGGCATCATACCGAAGACGTATTTACTCATAATTTATTATCATTAAAATTTTGTCCCTCAAAAGATCCGATTGTAAGATTCGCAACACTTATTCACGATATCGGAAAACCAAGCGTTCTAAAAAAAGATGAGGAGGGGCTTGTTATTTTCCATAATCATGAAGTAGCAGGAGCAAGGATTGCAAATGAAATTTGCGAAAGATTAAAGTTTTCCAAAAAAGAAAAAGAAAAAATTATAACTTTAATAAGATGGCATATGTTTAGCGTTAACGAAAACTTAACTGATGCAGGAATTAGAAGATTTATAAGAAGGATTGGTGTCGAAAACGTAAAAGACATGATGGACTTAAGAGTCGGAGACAGGCTCGGCGGAGGAACTCAAAC
>JBBUCX010000052.1:0-5023 GCA_038057595.1 Patescibacteria group bacterium | reverse complement strand
TAAAAACATCGGTTTTACGAATGCTTTTATCTGCAATTAATTACTTTGAAATCCAAAAAGGCGGAGCAGGGTATACTGCAACCGAAGAAGACGTTTTAGCTGTTATCAAAACCCAAGCAAAACAAAGAAGAGATTCAATTGAGCAATTTAAGGTAGCGAAAAGACAAGAATTGGTTGATAAAGAACAAAAAGAATTAGACTTACTAACAATTTATCTTCCCGAACAAATGTCAGAAGAAGAAATTACTAAATATGTCAAAGAAGCAATCTTACAAACCCAAAGCTCATCACTTCAGGATATCGGAAAAGTTATGGGAGCCTTGATGCCAAAAATTAAAGGCAAAGCCGACGGAAATTTGGTTAATACAATTGTGAAAAAACAGTTTACTTCTTAATACGCTTAGAAAGCAATTCCTGCCACAAAACTAAAAGCGGTGCAGCATTAAAGATTGAAGAATAAGTTCCGCTTATTATTCCTATCAAAAGCGCAACGACAAACCACCTTATGCTTTCTCCTCCGAATAAAAGCAAAGCCACCAAAACCAAAACTACTGTTAAAGAGGTATTTAAAGACCTGTCAAGAGTTTGTAAGATTGAATCATTAACAACTTTAGCAAAATCCTCTCCTCCAAATCTTTTTAAGTTTTCTCTGATTCTATCAAAAACAACAATTGTGTCATGTACCGAAAAACCAATAACTGTTAGGATTGCAGTTACGAATAAACTGTCTATTTCAATTCCGTAAAAATGTCCGAGTAAAGAAAAAACTCCAAGTAAAACTAAGACATCATGAATAAGGGCAACAATCGCAGATATTCCAAAACGCAGACTTCCGGTTGGCTTGGGGACTTTTCTAAAAGACCAGGTAATATATAAAACAATTAGTATTGATGAAATAATTATTGCTTTTATAGCATTCAGCGTTATTTCAGACCCGATTATGGGGCCTACTGTTTCATATTGTTCCTGTTTAAACTTTCCAATTTTTTCTTTAAGCTTATCCGTTATTAATAAATCCTGTTTTTCCGACAAGGGCTGGCTCCTTATATAAACATATTTCCCGCTTTTTTCCGCGCTTAAGATTTTAATTTTATTGTCAGTAAATACGTTCTTAACTTCAGCTATTTGCTCTTTAGAAACTTCTTTGGAAAAAGAAAGAGTAAGCCTTGATCCTCCGCTAAATTCAATAGATAAATTAAGCCCGAAAAGCACTAACGAGATAAGTCCCGGAATTATAATTATTAAAGAAATTAAAAAATACCAATTTTTTTTACCGATTATATTCATACTATTTATAGACAAGTCTTAAAAAAGTTCTTGTTACAACAATTGCCGAAAACATTGAGATTAATACTCCAATTGCTAAGACCAAAGCAAAGCCCCTAACAATTCCTGTTCCGAACTCATATAAAACAAAGCTTGTGATAAGCGTTGAAACATTTGAATCTCTTATAGATGTCCATGCCCTTGAAAAACCAAGCTCTATTGCCGTATCTTTTGACTTGCCTCCTCTTAGTTCTTCTTTCATTCTTTCAAAAATTAAAATATTTGCATCAACTGCCATGCCGATAGAAAGAATAAAACCTGCAATTCCCGAAAGAGTTAATGTTACGCCATATGGAGTAATCGAACTTAGTTTAAAAATAGCAAGCGTAAACAGGGTGTACAGCACTAATGCCGTACTTGCAACTGCCCCAAGTCTTCCATATAAAACCGTCATAAACACAACAATGATTATAAATCCTAAAACTCCTGCAAAAAGACTTTTTTGCAAAGATACTGTTCCGAGTGTGGGCTCAATGATGCTGCTTGACAAAATTTTTAACGGCACGGGCAATGCCCCCGCGTTAAGCTCGGTACTTAACTGATTAGCGCTGTCAATGGTAAATCCGCCTGTAATAACAGCATCTCCTGTTAAAATAGCTTGATTAACTGCCGGCGCTTCTATTACTTGATTATCAAGAACAATAGCAAGTCTTTTGCCAACTATTTTTTGCGTAATGTTAGCAAATTTTTTTGTTCCTTCCGGCGTAAATTTAAGCTGGACTTGCGGCCTGCTCGTATTTGAATCAAAACTTACATTTGTTTCCCGTATATCCGCTCCGCTTAAATTAGTTTTTTGAAAATAAGTACCTGACATGGTAAATATATCCGAAGGAGATATGTTTTTCGCGGAAGAACTTGCTATTTCCTGCCAAAAACTCAACTGCGCAGTTGTTCCTATTAAATCCCTTACCTTATTTACATCGGTAAGCCCCGGAAGCTCAACAATAACTCTGTAATCATTATTCCCGACTATAGATGTCTGCACAATAGGCTCTGAAACGCCGAATAAATTAACTCTGTTTTCTATTACAGTCTTTGCTGCTTCTAAAGCTTGTGTTTTTTGCGAAGAAGATTTGCTCTGCATATCCGCTTTAAGAATAAGACTCGTCCCTCCTTCTAAATCCAAACCCTTTCTAAAAGCTAATTCATTTTTAAGATTGAAGATTTTAAAAACAGCATTGGGGTCAAAGTTAAAAGTTTTATTTCCTAAACGGATATTATCAAATTTAGGCAGGTTTATAAAAACCGCCAGTATTGTTAAAATAATAATAAGCCAAAGGGCAGACCGTGGATTTTTTCTCATAGATTCGATTAACTCACTATGACCCTGAGCGAAGCCGAACGGGTCATGCAAGCATTGTTTCCTCATCGCCTACTAACATTACTCTTGATGCAGAAAGAATAGAGACTATAAAAGGATCTCTTTTTTTCTTTCTGAAATCAAATTCTTCCTCTGTCATAACAGTGTAATTTATTTCTGTTGTTAACCTTTTTTCTTCTTCTCTAACCAAAAGCGAGAGTTCAGGTAAAACAATGTTTCCGACAATTAAAAAATCTACTTCGTCCGGCTGATTTTTAATTTTTCTTAAAAACCTTCCCGAAAACATTGCATACTTTATTTTTCCAAGTTTTACTTTGTTCCTTAGTATCTCTGCTCCTAAACCGATGTTTTTGGATCCTAAACGCAACAAATCAAAATAAAACGGGTAATTTTTGGAAAGAAAATAATAAACTCTGTTGGCACGCGGTTCCCTTATTAATATTCCTTTTTTTTCTAAAAAAGAAAGCTCTCTTCTTACCGCGTTTATTTCATCGCTTGTCCTTCTGACAAGCTCTCTTACATGGAGCATTTCTTCGGGGTTTGACAAAAAAACATTTAATAATTTTACTCTTGATTTTGATGTAATTAAATCTGAAAACATAATTTGTTCTTCTTAATCTTGAGGACTAATATACAGTATTAATTAACAAATAAGCAAGTGGTAAATTAAATTATTTTACGTTTAAAACTCCGTCTGTCGGGAAAATTTCGAACCAAATAAGTCCTCGTACAAATTTTATCTCCTTACCGGTTGAATCTTTTACAATTGTTCTTGACGTTCTGCTCTCTTTAGTCCAAGTTGCGCTTACTTGCTTTCCGTTTTGGAACACTACTGCCTTTCCGCTTCCTTTGTTTTTATATAAAAGATGGACATTGTTTTCATATCCGTCGTTTGCGCTTTGCTCCCGCATTAATAAAACTACAATGTTTTTAGCTGTTAATTGCTTATTATTGTTTCTGTCTGTCTGCGGCTTTCCTCCGCTTAATCTTTGATAAAGGTTTGTTTTTTGATCATATTTCCAGTCTATATAATAATTTGCATCTCCTGTCCAAAATTCCAAATGGACAGCCTGACTATTCGGCCTTTCCGAAAGAAGAGCATCATTTATAAATTGATATTTGACAAAATCCTCATCCCAAGGTGTTCCGTCTTTAGAAACATTAGATAACTCTCTTTCTTTTGCGGCAAAGTCCCAGAGTTTTTGCGCGGTTGAATACATTGTATGCTCTGTTGCCGCGGGGTGGCCTAGCCTATCGTAATCTCTCCAAAATGTCGGAAAACCAATTGAAAATTGATTCATATCGTTATATCCTGTCCATTCGTAATCGTTAATTTGAGATAAAGCATTTGCAGGTCCTGGCTGATTTGCTCCGCCTACATGAGCATATAAAGGATAGTCGCCGTATTCCGATGTATAATCTAAAAAGTAGGTTCTGGCTGACCTAACCGGACCAAGCTGCCCGCCATCCTGACAATAATAAAAAGCTAAAAATCTCGTTATTCCGCCCTCCGCAACTGCTTCATAAACTACATCCGCATTGGAAACTCCCGATTGCGGCCTTGCATTCTCATGGTTTTCAATCATAACCCCAAGGGGCCTGTGTTTTTCCCACCACTCCCTTTGCTGCTTTGAATATAAAACTCCATTTAAAGGACACTCTTCTGTTTTTGGAAGACTATTATCAAAAACTAATTTTCCGTCCACTCCTGCTGTCGGAGCCGGAAGAGGAGAGTTTAAGTTACTCTGTGAAGATACTTTTCCGGATAAAAATAGATAAGATGCACCTGTAGAAACAAAATACAAGCCGATTGCCAAAAGGGTAATGATTATTTTATTTTTATCCATAAATTATTTACTTTCCTTTGCCTCTTTTAATGCTTTTTTCTCATCCTCTGATAATTCGTGTTCCACTCCCTTTCCTTCTATTACTCTTTTCGCATACCATCTTGTTCCCGATCTTGAATAAAGACCTGAAATTATTACCCCTGTATCATGGCCATCTATTAAGGATAAGATAAAGCTTTGATCTCCGCCTGTGTCTTTAAAAGGATTAAACCTTATAAGTCCGACTTTTTGGATATGTAAAAGTCCGTCCTTTTCTAATTTTAACGAATATTCCTTTAAATATTCAATATCCTTTTTATTTATATCGACGTCTTTTATTAAATCTTCCAAAACAGATTTTAAACTCTTTTGGCTAACGCCTTTTGACAGCTTGTTGTAATGATTTAAAATTCTCCAAAAAAAGATTGATAATGCGAAAAGCCAGACAAAGGAAACTGCAAAAGCTAAGACAAGAAAATTAGTAGGCATAATATCTATTAATATTAGCCTCTTGACAGCTTCCATGTCAATAGTGTAATCTAGCCTCTAT
>JBBUCX010000051.1:5149-12799 GCA_038057595.1 Patescibacteria group bacterium | reverse complement strand
TATGCCGGCAATACAAAGAAGTGAATTTGCATTAGCTTTAAATCAGGTTTCGAACGAAAGAGGCCTTGATCCGGAAATTGTTTTAGAAACTGTCAGAAACGCAATTTTGGCAGCTTACAGAAAAGATCATCCGGAATCTGTAATTGAAGAATATACCGCATTGCTTGATTCAAATACGGGAGAGGCTAAAATTTTCCATAAAGATGAAGACGTTACACCTCCCGGATTTGGAAGAATTGCAGCTCAAACCGCAAAGCAGGTAATTTTACAAAAAATAAGGGAAAAAGAAAAAGAAGCTATAATTTCTGATTTTAAACTTAAACTGGGTACAATCGCAAACGGAATGGTTTTAAGGTTTGCAGGCCCAAATATAATTGTTGATGTCGGCAAAACCGAGGCAATCATGCCTCCAAGTGAGCAAATTCAAAACGAAAAATATCATTTAAATCAAAGGCTGGCTATCTATATTTCGGAAATTAAAGAAGGATTAAAAGGGGAAGAAGTTGTTGTTTCAAGAGCTTCAAACGGTCTTTTGGAAGGGCTTTTTAAGCGTGAAGTTCCGGAAGTTTCTCAAGGAGCAGTTGAAATAAAAGCAATTGTCAGAGAGCCGGGCAATAGAAGCAAAGTTGCTGTTTCCTCAACTCAATCAGGCATTGACCCTGTTGGCAGTTGTGTTGGCCAAAGGGGAGTAAGAGTTCAGGCAATAATTGCCGAATTTAACGGAATTGAAAAAATCGATATTATCCAATGGCAGGAAACGCCTAAAAATTACATAGCACAAGCCCTTTCTCCTGCAAAAGAACTAAAAGTTGAAGTTGACGAAAAAGAAAAAGTAGCGCATGTGTCTGTTGCTCCTGAAGAGCTTTCTTTGGCAATAGGAAGAGAAGGACAAAATGTCAGACTTGCTTCAAAATTAACAGGTTATAGAATTGAAATAGAAGGGGACGAAAAACTAACAAAAGTATCGGCAGAAGAGATTCAAAAACCAAAAGAAGAGGTAAAAAAGGAAGTTAAGGAAGAAGAATTAGCAAAAGAGGCTTCTGAAGTTTCGGATTTGGCAGAAAAAGTAGAAGCAGAAAAACCTCAAGATTTAGAGGGAGAAGTAGCAGAAGTGGCTCAAAGCGTAAAAGCTTTAAAAGAAGAAATTCAGGCTAAAACAGAAGAAAAACCGGAAGATAAAAATGAATAAAAGATTCGAAACCTATGTTTAAAGATTTAAAACATTTGAATTTTGATATTGTTTCGGGTTTTGAAATTCGATATTCGAGCTTAAAAATATTATGGATAAAAAATCGATTAATGACAATAAAATTAAAGAATTCTACCCGCCGGTAGTTGCGGTTTTGGGCCATGTTGACCATGGGAAAACCTCGCTTTTAGACGCAATCAGAAAAACAACAATTGCAAAAGGAGAACACGGCGGAATTACCCAAAAAATCGGCGCATCCGAAGTTGAAGTAATACATGAGGGAAATAAAAGAAGAATTACTTTTATTGATACTCCCGGGCATCAGGCGTTTTCGCAAATGAGAGGCAGAGGTGCCCAAGCCGCAGACATCGGGCTTTTGGTTGTATCTTTAGTTGACGGAGTCATGCCTCAAACCGTAGAAAGCATTGCTTTACTTAAAAATTCAAAAGTTCCTTACATTGTTGTTTTAACAAAATCAGACGATCCTAAAAAACTTTCGGATAAAGTAAAACAGCAGTTATTAAAAGAAGAAGTAATGCTTGAAAATTACGGCGGAGACGTTCCGTTTATCGAAGTTTCTGCAAAAGAAAATATTAATGTCAAGCAGCTGCTGGATTTGATTTTATTGGTTTACGATTTAAAAAAAGAAGCAAATTTTTATCCCTTCACTAAAACCGGCGCGTTTATGGGTATTGTTATTGAATCTAAGTTAGATCAAAAATCAGGACCAAGAGCTACGGTTGTTATAAAAAACGGAGTTTTAAAATTAAGAGACGAAATCTATTCCGAAAAAGAAAAAGGCAGGGTAAGAAATTTAATTTCGTCTTCCGGTAAAAATCTTTCCGAGGCAAGTGTCGGAGAAGCGGTTGAGGTTTTGGGGTTTGAAAAAGTCCCCTCGGTTGGAAGCGTTGTTTCCCATACGCCAAAACTTACAGAAACCTTTGTCTATAAAGAAGAAGGGCCTTTGGTAGAAAAAGAAGTTGTATCCCCCTTTGGCGAAGAAGACCAGGATATGCTCTCTGTTGTTCTTTGCGCGGATACGCAAGGTTCTTTGGAAGCAATTATAAATTCAATTCCTGAAAAAGTAAATTTTGTTTTGCAAAAAACAGGAGAAATTGAAGTTTCGGATATTTTATTTGCAAAATCAACCAATTCTATTGTGCTCGGGTTTAATGTAAAAATTAGACCGGATGTAGCCAATCTTGCCAAAACAGAAAAAGTTTTGGTTAAAAGCTACAACATTATCTACGAAATGATAGATGAATTAAGTGATTTTATTCAAGGGAAACTTGAAGCGCTACAGGAAGAAATCTTAGGCATTGCCAAGATTTTAGCTAAATTTCCCTTTGATAAATCATATGTTTGCGGAATAAAAGTGCAGGAGGGAAGACTGGCTAAGGGGGATAAAATAAGGTTACTTAGGGGCGAAGAAATGTTGGGTGAAAGTCATATAACTTCTGTCAGAAAAGGCAAAGACCAAACCTCAAAAATAGAAGAAGGGCAAGAAGGCGGAGTTATACTCTTCCCCTTCCTTGACTTTACTATAGGAGATATGTTAATATCCCATAGCTAAAAAGTTCTATGGATAATCTGACCTTTTCCAAGATAAAAGAAGCAATAGAAAAATACAATAGTATTGCTATTGCAACTAGACGTGACCCTAGTGTTGATGAAATGGGAGCCGCGCTTTCTTTGTATCTTTCGCTTAAATCTACCGGAAAAAACGTAAGCATTGCAACGCCTGGTAACCCTTTAGTCGAAGTATCGTCTTTGGTTGGGATAGACGAAGTAAAAACATCTTTAGGTGCAGATGGTGGAGATTTGGTTGTTTCTTTTCCGTATAAAGAAGGAGAAATTGAAAAAGTTTCCTATACAAGAGATGATAATTTTTTAAATATCGTTGTTAAAGCAGGCGAAAACGGCTTGGGTTTTGCAGAAAAAGACGTAAAATTTACAAGAGGAGAAACCCCGCCGGAACTTCTTTTTGTTGTCGGAAGCCCAAGAGTTTCTGATTTAGGAAGCCTTTTTGACGTGGCGATTTTAAAAGATACAATTGTTGTAAATATAGATAATAAAGCGGAAAACCAAGGGTACGGAGATATTTTAATGGTTTCAGCAAGGCTTTCTTCGGTTTCCGAAGCAGTAGCCAATTTAATTGTAGGCCTTAATTTAAAAATGGATTTAGATATTGCCCAAAATTTAATGTTAGGCATTGCTACTTCAACAGACAATTTCCAAAGCGAACATACAAGTCCTTTGGCATTTGAAATGGCAGGAGTGCTTTTAAGACAAGGCGCATTAAGACCAAGCAATGCAATGCCAAGAAGAAAATTAAATACAACTTTCGAAGATGATCAATTCGAAGAAAAAAAGGAAGCAGCTAAGCCAACAGCTCAAAAACAAGTTCTAGAAGAAGCAAAACAGGAAGAAAAGCAAACTTTAAACCCGCCGGAAGATTGGCTCGAGCCAAAAATCTACAAAGGTTCAACAAGCTTTTAACCTACACTTGACAATTAAGACACCCAATTTTTTATAAGTAAGATTTTTATAAGTAAGAGCAATAGGGTAAAACATCACAAATTTTACTCGAGTAAAATTTGCGTGACTGTGACTATGATATGACCGGTTTTAGTTCTAAAAACTCATCACCAAAGACTTGTTGATAATCATCAAACAAACTGTTATAATACTCAAAGTAAATTATAAATTTAAAATTTCAAATTAATAATATATGCCGCTTAGTTCTTCGGTAAAAAAAGACATAATTAAAGAATTTCAAACAGTGCAAGGAGATACCGGAAGTCCTGAAGTCCAAGTTGCGCTTTTAACGCATAGAATAGAAAGACTAACAGAGCATTTAAAATTACACGGTCATGACAATCATAGTAGACGCGGACTTTTGTCGATGATTGCAAAAAGAAGAAGGCTCATTAACTTTTTGGAGAAAGTAGATAAAGAAAGGTCCACAAAGATTACAAAAAGAGTAGGATTAAAAGATTAACCAGATGAAAAAAACCTCGGTGTCCTTAGATTTAGAAGGTACAACATTAACCCTTGAAACCGGTGAACTTGCCGTGCAAACCACAGCTTCGGTTTTAGCAACAATGGGAGAAACAGTAGTTTTAGTTACTGTTGTTGAAGGCGGAAAATCAGATTTGGATTATTTTCCTCTTTCTGTTGAATATGGAGAAAGACTTTACGCGGGAGGAAAAATCAAAGGTTCCAGGTGGGTAAAACGCGAAGGAAGACCATCGGACGAAGCAATTTTAGCAGGACGTTTAATTGACAGGTCAATTAGACCCTTATTCCCAAAAGCATTTAAAAACGACGTTCAGGTAATTGTAACCGTACTCTCTGTTGACGGGGAAAACGAGGCAGATATAGTTGCTTTAAATGGAGTTTCGGCGGCGCTGGCAGTTTCAAGAATTCCCTGGAACGGACCAATCGGCGCAGTAAGAGTAGGTTTTGTAAAAGAAAATGGTAACGGAGAATTTTTAATAAACCACGGACCGGTAGAAGCAGAATTTTCAGAGCTTGATATTGTTGTTTCCCAGACAAAAGATAAAACAGTCATGCTGGAAGCAGGCGCTTTGGAAATTTCCGAAGATAAATTGGTAGAAGCAGTCAAGAAAGCGCATGTTCAAACCGCAAAAATAATTGCAACAATAGAAGATTTAGTTAAAAAGGCAGGATCAAAAAAATTAGAAGTATCAGAAGACGCACTTTTACATGAAGCAACAAGTGTAATTGACAAATCTTATAAAGAAGACGTCCAAAACTTAATTGAATCAAGAGTAAACAAAGAAGGTGGCGGAAACGAAACAGAAGATTTAATTGGTAAAATTTACGAAAACCAAAAAATGGCAAACCCGGATTCTGCTTTAGATAAAAAAACAATTGCAAAGGCGGTTGAGTATGTAATGTTTAAACTTATAAAAAAAAGTGTTTTAGAAAAGAAAAAAAGAGTGGACGGCAGAAAAATGGACGAAATAAGACCGATAAATATAAGAGTCGGATTTTTACCAAGAACACACGGGAGCGCACTTTTTGAAAGAGGTATTACACAGGCTCTTTCAATTGTTACATTAGGCTCCCCAAGAATGGAACAGTTAATTGAATCAGCCGAAGGGGAAGAGACAAAAAGATATATCCATCACTACTCTGGTCTTCCATATTCTTTCGGGCAAACCGGAAGAGTCGGAACGCCATCAAGACGGGAAATCGGACACGGAGCTTTGGCTGAAAGGGCGCTTTTAGCAGTAATTCCAAAACAAGAAGAATTCCCCTACACAATAAGAGTAGTTTCCGAAGTTTTATCGCAAAACGGGTCAAGCTCTATGGCATCAACCTGCGGTTCAACTTTGGCTTTAATGGATGCGGGAGTTCCTATTAAAAAACCGGTTGCCGGAATTTCAATCGGCATGATGTCGGATGAAAAAAATTATGAATTATTAACAGACATAATCGGCCTTGAAGATTTTTCAGGCGATATGGATTTTAAAGTTGCGGGAACAGATACAGGCGTTACCGCAATTCAGCTGGATGTAAAAATTCCAGGGATTAGCGTAGAGCAAATAAAAAAGATTTTAGAACAATCTAAAATAGCAAGGCTTGAGATTTTAGCAAAAATCAAAAAAGTAATGCCGGAGTCAAGAACGAATTTATCCAAATATGCTCCAAAAGTAGAAATAGTTAAAATTCCGGTCGGAAAAATCGGCGAAGTAATTGGACCTGGCGGAAAAGTAATCAAAAATATTATTGCGACAACAGGCGCCCAAGTTGAAGTAGAAGACGACGGTTCGGTTGCGATTTCAGGAGTTTCGGAAGAGGCAGTTGAAAAAGCTGTAACTTGGATAAAAAGCCTGGTAAGGGAAGTAACTGCGGGTGAGGTTTTTGAAGGTGAAGTAAAAAGAATTCTTCCGTTTGGAGCATTTGTCGAAATGCTCCCTGGAAAAGAAGGAATGGTTCACGTATCTAAAATGTCAGCGGAGTTTGTTAAAGATCCAAATGATGTCGTTAAAATAGGTCAAAAAGTAAAGGTAAGAGTTGCAGAAATAGATGACCAGGGAAGAATTAATCTTTCGATGCTCTTCGGAGAAGACGCAGAAAAATCAGACAGGCCAAGAGGAGCCGCAGAAAGAAGACCGGGGGGATTTCAAAACAGGGGAGAAAGAGATTTTTCTCCAAGACCGCCAAGACCGCAAAGTGAGCATCCCTTAGCGCAGCAATTTCGAAGAGAAAGAAGCAGTGTATCATCTTCGGATTGGAGAAAAAAACCGGGTATAAGACCGGCAGCAAGACCGGGATTTAAAGACAGAAAACCCCATTACTAAATTTAAATTTCTAATATCTAGTATCTAGTATCTAGTATCTGATATCATATAAGTATGGATTCTGCCCTGTCGATTGATAATCAAATTCAAAAATTAGAAGAAAAAGTAAAAGCCGCAGGACTTCCCTTGGAGCTACTGGAAAAAATTAATTCAATGCTTACAATTTTAAAAGTAAGCCTAAAAAGCGGAACCGGAAGTTTTGTAAACTACGAAAGCATAGAAAATTATATCAACTGGGTAGCTTCTCTTCCTTTTAATAAAGAAACGCAGGATATTATGGATTTAACAAGAGTAAAGCAAATTTTAGATAAAAATCACTACGGATTAGATAGCGTTAAAAACAATATTTTGGAATATTTATCTGCTCTTATTTTAAATATGCAAACTTCCGCGTCAAGCGAAGTAAAAGCTCCGATTTTATGTTTAGTGGGTTTAGTCGGAACCGGCAAAACAACGCTTGGCTATTCAATTGCCGAAAGCATGGGCAGAAAATTTGAAAGAATTCCTTTTGGCGGAATGGGAGACTCGCTTGCTTTAAGAGGCCAATCCAGGGCTTTTTCCGACGCAGAACCAGGGCTTATTATTAAAAAACTTGCGCATGCAAAAAGTCGAAATAGCGTTATTCTTTTAGATGAACTTGATAGGGTTTCGGAGCAAGCAAGGGCAGACATAATGGGAGTTTTGGTTGAGCTTTTGGATAGCGAACAAAACAAAGGTTATACCGACCATTACATTGATTATCCTTTTGATTTGTCTCATGTTTTGTTTATTGCAACGGCAAATAACACCAACAATATTTCAACCGCTGTTTTAGATAGATTGGAAATTATTCAAATGCCCTCATACTCCGACGAAGAAAAGTTGGTTATTGCTAAAAATTATCTTTTTCCAAAAATAAAAAAAGAAGCAGGGCTTTTCGAAATGCAGCTAACAATAGACGATAGCCTGTGGCCCTTAATTATTAGACCCTTAGGATATGATTCGGGTATAAGAAGTTTGGAAAGGACAATAGAAACAATAACAAGAAGACTCGCCAGAATGGTGGTTGAGGGAAAATTAGCCAAAAACGCTTCTTTTACAATTACTAATCAAAATTTAAAGCAATTTTTACCGACATAATTTATGAAT
>JBBUCX010000051.1:0-5049 GCA_038057595.1 Patescibacteria group bacterium | reverse complement strand
ATGAATAACAATTTAACTTATACGCCTCTTGGCGGAGCAGGACGCGTTACCAGCAACATGCATCTTTATGAAACAGAAAGCGAAATTTTAATTGTAGATTGCGGCCTGGGGTTTGTGGACGAAACAATTATTGGCGTTGAGCTCGTAATCCCTGACATTACTTATTTAAAAAATACCAGAAAAAAAATTGTCGGAATGGCAATAACGCATGGCCACGAAGACCATTTCGGAGCTCTGCCTTTTTTACTCCCCGACCTTCCTTCATTTCCGATTTTTGCAACACCCTTAACTGCAGAATTTGCAAATTCAAAACTTAAGGAATTTGGGTTATCAACAAGAGTACAAAAAGTTGATTTTGACGGAGGGCAAGTGCGAGTTGGTAATTTTTCTTTAAATTTTATAAGGGTTACCCATTCGGTTCCCGACACTTCGCACATTTTTATAAAAACTAAGTTAGGTAATTTTTATCACGGCAGCGATTTTAAATTTGAACCTGATCCGTTCGACGGCAAAAAGTCAGATTTTAATAAAATCAGCGAACTTTCAAAACAAGGAGTAATGTGTCTAATGTCTGATTGTTTGCGTGCCGAACAAGAAGGGCATATCCCATCGGAAGCTCCAATTCTAGGAGCACTCGAGCGGGAATTAGCAAAAACTTCCGGCAAGTTTATCGTGACAACTTATTCTTCGAATATTGCGAGGGTTGGGCAAATTGTTGCGGCAGCTAAAAAGTTTGGCAGAAAAGTTTGTTTTGTCGGAATGTCAATGATAAATACAAAAGAAATGGCGGTAAATTTTGGCTATCTACAAATTGAAAAGGGTATAGAAGTTCCCTTAGAGCAACTTAAAAATTACAAAGATTCAAATATCGTTATGATAGTTGCGGGCTCACAAGGTCAGGAACATTCGGCCTTATCCCGAATCGTAAACGGCGATCATCGGGATATTAAATTAAATCCAACAGATACAATTGTATTTTCCTCCGACGCAATTCCGGGGAACGAAATTTCGGTAAATTCTTTAATAGATAATATTGCAAGAAGAGGTGCAAGAGCGGTGTATTCGGGAATTTCAAATGAATTTCATGTTTCCGGTCACGGCGCAAAGGAAGAATTAGGTCTTCTTATGGATTTAACAAAACCCAAAAATGTAATACCTATCGGCGGAACTTATAAGCAAATGATCCAGTACAAAAACCTTGCTAAAAAACACGGGTTAAATGATAAAAATATAATATTGGTAGAAAACGGGCAGCCGGTTATTTTTAGCAAAGAGGGGACAAGTTTTGGTAAAAAAATAAACTTAAAAAATGTTTATGTAGATCAAATTTCAGGCGAAGAAGTGGAAAGCTATGTTTTGCGTGACAGGCAAAAGCTGGCAATGGATGGAGTAGTTGCGATTTTAATAGAAATAGATGCAACGAGCGGACAAATTGTTGCTACGCCAAATGTTATCGCAAAGGGACTTTTAACTGCCGAAGCAACAGATGTTAATAAGAATTTGGTAAGACAGCTTAAAAACGAATTATCCAAAAAAAGACAGCCGGTAACAGACTGGATTTATATGCGAAAGTTAATCGGGGAAATTACCGAAAAATATATTTTCAAAAAATTAAGAAAACGACCTCTTGTTTTACCCGTTGTAATTGAAGTTTAGACTATTCTCTTAATTCTTCTTCCGAAAGGCCGAAGTGGTGGCCTATTTCATGGATTACGGTAGCTCTTACTTGTACTCTTACTTCTTCCTCTGTTCTTGCAACTTTTTCTATTGAATTTTTAAAGATTGTTATTTTATCTGGAATATGACTGTAGTAGACTCCTCTTTTTGTCTGCGGAACTCCTTCGTACAGGCCAAATAATAGAGCATAGGGCGGAATTTTAGCTTTTCTAAGTTGATAGGGCGTTGGAAAGTTATCTACAGTTACCGAAACATTATTTAGTTTTTCCGCAAATTCCTTAGGCAAACTATCCAAAGCTCCTTTAACAAGTTTTCTGAATTTATTATCATCCATGATTGCCAAATTATATCACGAGGGAAAATTTATGGCTAAGAAGTCAAATTAAATATTTTTTACTCTGTGGGTAAGAATATTTCCCCACGTCATCATTTGCTCGGCCCAGTAAAGTTTTTGTGCATGAGTTTTTATGTTTTCTTTTTCAAGCAATAGATATTCTTTTAAGAATTTATCGAATGTCTTTTGAAAAGGCTTGGAAAGAGAGGATTTATCAATGGAATCTATATACTCTTTTGTTTCTTGCAAAAAAATATCTATTCTTTTTTTCTTTTTTTCGTAATCATCAGCCGCCAGATTTCCTACCCTATTTAGGTTCATAGCGATATCTAATATTTTTGCTTTGTTTTTCATAAAACTAAATCTTTAACTATTCTATCAAATTCTTTTCTTATTTCAAAAGACATTATATCCCTTGACGGATTGTCCTGATTTGGGCGCAAATTTATTACTGAATTATAATCTATTTCTTTTGTTTCCAAATCCACCCCTCCGCCCCAAAGGTTTTGCTGTTTTGAGCCCTCACCCAAAAGTTTTTGTTCTCCTTCAAAATGCCTTTTTCCCCCTCCTGCTAAAATCTCTTCTTGAATATCAACAACTACTTTTATATATCCGTCGAAATCTTTTGACATTTTTTTTATTTCTTCCTCCGTTGCTTTTTTATTTATCGTAAGAAGCATGCGTTGCATAATTATACCACGCAGAATTTTTAATTTTTTAAAGCTTAAAAATTTTAATTTGACAAACAATTATTATTGTTATAAAGTGAATTTACTATGCCAGATATAATTGAAAAAAATCCAAAAATTTTAGGAGGACAACCCGTAATTTCAGGAACAAGAATCCCAGTTGCTAGAGTATTGGCTTTAATTGGAATGGGATACACATTAACTAAATTAAAAAGAGAGCTTCCGGATTTAGATAAAGTAACAAAAAAAGATCTCTTAAACATTTTTTCTTACTATAAAACAACCATTTAAAAAACCCCACAAAATACGGAAATTCCATCTATTACTAGATACAGCATTTGCCCACCCATCTGTATTCAAGAAATTAAAAACCAAAGCAAACTTAAAGCACGTAAGGCACGACTATAATCTTTCAAGACAGACAGAAGATAAAGATATCTATGTTATTGCAACAAAAGAAAATAGAATAATTGTTACGCAAGACGACGGATTTAAAAAACAAGTTAATAAAAAGGGTGCTGGAATCTTGATAATACCTTCTTATTTAACAAATGAGGAAATTGATAAAAGCTTATATGATTTTATTTCCGGAAAAAATCCTGATGATTTTTTAGGAAAGGCTGCTAAAATTTAACTACTTTCTACAATTTTTATTTCTTCTGGGGCTAAGAAGTCAAATTAAAGAAAATGTGTGAAGCCATTACACCCTCCAGGTGTGAAAGTTAATAGTAGAAATTGAAAACCCCGCCGGTTGAGCGGAGCGAAATGGTGAGCGTAATCGAACCACTAAGAAGTCAAATTTGTCCCGGCGTTTTCTTCTGCTTCTGCTAGTTCTTGTCTTGTTGGAATTTCTCTTGGAACTATATCCCAACTTTTGGTTTGTATATTCCATGTACCCGGCATAAGTGTTACTTCTCCTTCGTCAATTAATATTTGGAGAGCTTTTTCATCAACTCTTAAAGTTCTTTGAACTTTTAATCTTTTCATGATTTCTTCTTTAGAAAATCCCTGTCTTTTTAAACGTCTTGATACGGAAGCAATAAATCCTTTCACATCGTCTCTGTCCGGGTCAAGCTCTACGGTAAGCGATACTTTTTTATGAGCGACCTCCGGTCTTCTTTCCTCTAAAGATGCGTCCAGTAAGCTTTCGTCAAAAATATCTGTCGTTTTAGGATTAATCTGTATTTCTGTTCCTGTTTTTAGGTCTCTTCCGCCTCTTAGTCCCGGATTATTTATACCCATACCAACCAAGTCATCGTGAGGTACGGTCTGAATTTCAAGAAGGTGTTTAATTAATTCACTCCTCGTCCCATATACATTGCCTGTTTTTCTTAGTGTTCTAGTTTGGCTTCTTGTAACGTCGGGTTCTGTGCCATGGTCTACTAAAAGGAAATATCCATCAAGATGAGTAGGAAGAACATCAAAATTTCTTTCTACTACTCTTCCTTCTTCTGTGGGAGCGACAGCTTCCAGAGCTACATTATCTGGAGTTAGTCCGCCTTGTTCAATTCCCATACGCGAAAGATTATACCAAACAAAGTCAAATATTAAAAATTGTCGCTAGAAGTCAAATTAGAGAAGTTGTTTTCTTATTTTGTCATTTGAAGTTTTTCCGCCGTCCTGACCCAATTTATAAAGAAATGTTTGCCAGCCTAAAATTTCTGCAGTAGTCAAGTTTACATCCTTGTCGTCTATAAAAAATATCTCATTTCCTTTTGCGCCGGTTCTTTTTTCAACTAGCTCATAAAATTTCATATCCGGTTTCTTTAATTTTTCAACAGAGGATTCAAACATGTGTTTAATTACAGAAAGATCTTCATCAACATTTTTAAGAATTCTTTCTGTGGCGTTTGGCCAGTTGTTTGTAAAAAGGGCAATAGAATAGCCCTTGTTATGAAGCTGTTTTATAAGATGTTTTGTATCAGCGACAAATTTTTTAGAATCCCAATGGATTTCTAAAATTTTTTCTAATTCACTTTCTTTTCCGTGAGCTTTGAGAACTTGTTCCCAAACTTCTTCAAAAGTCATTTCGCCTTTCATTGATTTTTCAACTATTTCATCAAGTTCTGATTTTAATAAGACGCTTTCTATATTTAGGTGGGTAGCAGCATGGCTTAGAAAACCTTGATAATCGTATAAAACTTGTCCGACATCAAAAATAACCCATTTTGGTTTTTTATTCATGCAGAAATTATATCATGAGGGAAAATTTTACTGGTAAGTAAAGCAAAATGGTGAGGGCAGTCGAACCATTAAGAGGTTAAATTAAAGAAAAGGTGTGAATCTATTACACCCTCCAGGTGTGAAAGCAGGTGTGATCGAAGGAGAAGTCAAATCAAAAAATCTTAA
>JBBUCX010000050.1:8047-12352 GCA_038057595.1 Patescibacteria group bacterium | reverse complement strand
AAAAGTGCGGGTTTCAATTTCCGCGGGATCATCAATCTTGGCTTAATTTTCTGACAATTTCATCAAAATGCAAAGCTTCATTTTCTAAAACCTGAAGTATTCTCAACTCGTCTTTTGAAAGTCCTTCGGTATTCTTATTTTTTTTAACTTTAAACTTGGAACTTTCAACTTTTAACTCGCGGCATATGTCGTCTGCCGAAACGACAAGCCGCGCTCCTTTCTCAATTAACTTAAGCGGCGCTACCGAAAGAGATGAAGTAATCGGTCCGGGAACTGCAAAAACCTTGCGTTTAAACTTAAAAGCATAATCAGCTGTTATTAAACTGCCGCTGTCTTTTGCCCCTTCTGTTACTAAAACACCAAGAGACAACCCCGCAATAATGCGGTTTCTTGAGGGAAATGAACCTAGGGTCGGACCCTGTCCTAATGAAAATTCCGAAATTATAATACCATTTCCTTCCAAAATCTTATCATAAAGCTGTTCATTTGAGCTCGGAAAACATAAATCAACACCGTTTCCCATTACCGCGATTGTTTTGCCGCCGGCTTCAATTGCGCTCGAGGAAGCAACCGCATCAACACCCATTGCAAGACCCGAAACAATAGTAAAACCGCTTACAGCTAAATCAAAAGAAAAAAGATTTGTTACTTCTTTTCCGTAATTTGTAATTTTTCTTGTCCCGACAATTCCGATTGTTTTGTCTAGATCAACTTTTGAAATGTCGCCCTTTACAAATAATACAATCGGCGGATTTTCTATTTGGGCAAGAAGCGAAGGATATTCTTTATCGCAAAGCGCTATAAATGAGGCTTTTTTCTGCTTTAATTTTTCAAGATAATTTTTGATATTAATTTCATTTCGTGCTTTTTCAAACTTTTGGATTAATCTATTGCTTAAACCGGCATTAATAAGACCTGCTGAAGTCGAATTCCATGCTTTTTCTGCAGTTTTGAAGTGTTTTAATAATTTTTTGAAAGTTTTCGGCCCGATTCCGCTAATAAGTGAAAAACCAAGATAATAATCTCTTTCCATATTGACATTAATAACTATAGTTGTAGAATACCAGAAATGATGTCGGTAATTAAATATTCAATTCTTGCATGCATAATTTTAGGATTTCTCTTCTTTTATGAAATTAATCTTGCTTTGAATGCCAAACAAAATCTTGAAAAAAAAGTTCAGGGAATTTCTACGCAAATAAAAGAAATTGAAGCTTATGAAACAGAAATTTCAAATTTTAACACGCAACGCTAGCGGGAAAACCACTCTTCCAAAATCTTTTTTGCAATTGGGGCGGCAACGTTTGAACCCTCGCCTGACTCTTCCGCTAAAACCGTTACGACAATTTCAGGATTAAATGCCGGTGCAAAAAGCGTAATCCAGGCGTGAGGTTTAGTGGTAGCGCCGCCGTGCTCTGCGGTTCCTGTTTTACAGGCAATAACTATTCTTCTTGTATCGGCAGAACCGGAGGCTGTATCAACTCCTAAAATATTTTTCCCATCAATTTTTAATTTTTCATTTTTTATTTTTAAGTTATATAACGGCCACGCTACACCGCCGGGACTGCAGCTTTCTATCATCCCCTGTCTTATTAAATCCGCATTTTTCTTGTTTAATAAATTCTGGGCTTTGGCTTTTGGTTTTTGATTTTTGAGCAAATGCGGAACATACAAAGTTCCGCTATTTGCTATTGCTTGCGTCCATCCGTTTACCTGAAGAGGAGTTGTAAGTAAAAATCCCTGTCCGATTCCATAATTGTAGGTATCCCCCAAATACCATTGCTCGCCTATCACGCTTTTTTTCCAATTTTGCGTTGGCACGCTTCCCCCCTCTTCTCCCTCTAAATCTATGCCTAATTTTTTATCAAGACCGAATTTAAATGCAGTTTGCGAAATTTTATCTACTCCGATTTTTTCCGCTAATTTGTAAAAGAAAATGTCGTTTGAACGCTTTATTCCTTTAACAACATTTACGTTTCCGTCTTTCCCGCCGTACCCCGTATAATACCAGTTGGAAAATGAAAATGCGCCGACTTTTAAAACTCCCGTGTCTTCAATTTCATAACTTTCATCAATTATCTTGTTTTCTAAGCCCGAAGCCGCAACTACCAATTTAAAAGTTGACCCCGGAGGATAAACTCCGGAAATAGCTCTATCTAAAAGAGGCTGGTTTTTTGCATCCAACAAAATATCGTTTAAAGTTAAGTAACTGCTTCCGGTTGAAATTTTATACGAGCTTTCCATTGTAAAGAGATTAGGGTCAAAAGAAGGCCTTGATAGTAAAGCTAATATTTCTCCTTTTGGAGTTGAAACAACTACAGCTCCTTTTATAACATTTTTTGTTGCTTGCCATACTGCTTGCTGAAGTTTTGCATCTAATGTTAGTTCTATGTTTTTCCCGGGGATTGGGTCTTCCTGCCCCAATTTTCTGACTAAATTCCCTTTTACGTCTACCTCGTAAAGCTGTCTTCCGTTTACTCCTTTTAGCACTGCTTCATATTGTTGCTCTATTCCTGATTTTCCAACAATATCTCCGCCTTTATATGACGAATACTCTGGTGCTGTAAGTTCTTCTTTGGAAATTTGACCAATAAAACCTACTACATGGGAAAAGCTTTCTTTATAAGGGTACTCCCTTAAGCTATCTACTTCTAAATCCTGTTGCCCTTTAGCTATTTTAGAAATCGCTTCTTTCTGTGAGAGTAAAACTGTTTTATTATCTGCAGTTTCTCTAAATCCAGGTACGTTAAAAACCAAAGGAGTGCCATTCTTATCAAAAATAATACCCCTGGGAGCATAAATTACAACTGTTTTTGTTCTGTTGCTATCGGAAAGATATCTATAATAATAGCCTTTAATAATTTGTAAGAAAAATAAACGCGAACCCAAAACCGCGAATAAAACTAAAAACAACAAAGGAAGAAGTAAATCTCTGCTGCTTTGCTTTTTTTCCTCGTAATCATACTCTTTTCTTTTAGTTGAATCTTTTAAGATGTAATCCGGAAACGCAACGCCTGTTTTAGTCATAAGAAATATAAATGGCTAATTGTTAATTGTTACATGGTTTTTTAACTATTGAGCTATTTTCCCTCTTTGTAGAATTTTGAATATTAACAATCCGATTATAGCACTGACAATGGCTTGAATAATTATCAAATTTCCATTGGAAAAAAGCAATAAATACAAAAGGCTTCCGAAAAAAGATGAAATCAAAACAAAATTTGCTGTTTTAATTTCAAATTTACGCTGATACAGTAAAATCAAAAACAAAAATATTACAAAAAACAAGCTCGACATGCCTACTGTTTTAAATAAAATTAAATCCAAAAAAAGCCCGAAAACAAAGCCGAATAAAAATAAGATATCTTGCCTATAAATTACAATAAGACAAACAAGACTGATTAATACTAAAGGAATTGTGGTAAGTGTTGTTTCTAATAAAAGTGCCAAAGTTAGTAAAATAAAGCTTAAAAATTTCATTCTTACTTACGGGTTTACAATCACAAAAACAGTGTTTAATTTTGTTAAATCAATTAGTATTTTTATTTCGGCTTTTTGAAATAAATCACTTGCATTTTTACTAACCGAGGCTATTTTCCCTACAATTAAGCCCGCGGGAAAACCTTCTTCTTTTTGACTGATGTTACCTTTTGTCATAATTAAATCGTCTTTTTTTAGGTTTTCGGAAAGTAAAACATTATCAAAAATTAACTTTCCTCCTCCTTCCCCCTTTATAACTCCTAACGCATTCGTTTCAAGTGAATTAGCTGTAAAAGACAAAGAAGAATTTGTTATTAAAGAAACGCTTGATAAAAAAAGCGACGTTTCAACGACTCTTCCTATTAAATTATCTTTATAAATAACCGCCTGCCCTACCCTTACTCCGTCTGTTTCGCCCCTATTTAAAGTAAGTGTTTCCGGAACCGAAAATCCCGGTAAAAAGCCGGGCGCGCCAATAACTCCCGCAGGAATAAGATTAGTACTTCTAACGCCTGCCGTTTGAAACTGATCCCGTAAAGCTTTATTATCTGCTTTGATTTTTTCATTATCTGCAAGTTTTTTTAAAAGAGACCTATTTTCATCTTGGAGTAATTTAATTTTTGACGAAGAACCGATGTTTGTTACCGCAGAAAATACCCCATACGTTAAAGATTGAACAGGCGCAAAAACACTTTGCACAAAAGAATTAACAGGCTTTAAAAAGCTAATTTTAGAAGAAAAAAATAAAAGTAAAGAAGCGCAAAGAAAAACAAAAAAATATGAAAAACTCTTTTTGCTCTTTTGGAAAATATTTTCCCAAAACTT
>JBBUCX010000050.1:0-8037 GCA_038057595.1 Patescibacteria group bacterium | reverse complement strand
AGGTTATAAGCTTATTTATGCTATAATCCAAGTATGAAAAGTGTACCCGAAGCAGGCTTTGATGCAAGACGGGAAACAACAAGAAAACCTAAAGATTATTTGGGCCCTATTTTTGTCAATCTTTTAGAAGGGACGAGTATTGAAGACTATCTTGAAAAAAGAAAAAAAATACCCCAGGATGCTTTAACGCAAACAGCAAGTAATCTTGCCAGATCTGCGGAAACCGTAGACTTTTTAATTCCCGGTTTTCACAAAAGATTTCTTGTCTATCCCAAAACCCCAATTGATGATGAGGCATATGCTACCCTTGACAAGGCCCAAATCCCGCAATTTGCAAGAGAAACTGCTCCAAACCAAAGCTTAACTGTTGTAAAAATACCGCTTAATGCCTGGAGACTTGATTCAACCGATTTTCAGGAAGAATTACCAACTTTTCCTGCGGGAAACGGCGCAATTGAAATTATGCATAAGCTGGGAATACTTCTGAACAGAATATATTCTAAAACCAAAACTTTACCTTTAGATTTTAAACTTTGCCAAGTTGCTTTTGTAACCGGCGATAATGAGTTTATAAAACTCGTCCCTCCTTATTCTCTTTCCGAAGAAGTTAATCCCGATGAATTGGCTAAAAGAGTGGAACAAGAATTAAGCGCTATTGATCCGAATAATCCTCACGAAAACCAAATAAAGGCTCTTCAATCTGCATTATCTATAATCGTTAGTAAATAATTATGGTTTCGAACACACCTGAAATTCCAAATATAAGTAGGCCCGATTTACAAGTACCAAGTCCAGATGATTTTCAGCATAGCGAAGGAACCTATACTTCTCCTGAAGTTACTAATAGAAAGATAGAAAGACTAAAACTAATTGTACAAACTAACAGAAAACCTTATAGAATACTTGACTTAGGAGCATACGAACCTGATGAAACAGGATCAAAATCCCTAGACCAAATCGTATTAGCTTCGGAGGCAGAAAAGATCTCAACTAACAGAACCGGAAATATGGATGCGCTTGATTATGCATGTTCCGCAACACCTGAAAGAATTGTCAGGATTCAATCCAATGTTGAAGGCGCACCTGTAAGAGGAAATAGCGCACACGGAGTTTTATTTTTAAGACTTGGTACTCAAAGAGGGCAGTTTTTAGACGTGGCTGTTAAAGCTTTTTCTACTCCTTCGCGGGCATTTATAGAATATGTTAATACCATTGTAATTAGAGAAAGAGGTATAGATACATTAGATCCCATTGCTGTAATAATCGATAAAGGAAAAGGTTCGGGTAAAAGTAATCCAACTTCTAATTCCAAAATTACCAACGAACCTATTGGGTATTATATATCGGTAATGGAACCAATACGCTCTATAGACAGATTAAGACTTGTTAGAAGCGGCTACAGAAGTCTTTTGGCAAGTGATGAAACTCATCGTTCTTACCTTGAATATTTATCAAAAACAGGCGAGATTTTAGCCCAAATGCATTTAAAAGGCATATTCCCGGGCGACGCACAGATTAAAAATTTTGCATTAAGGCAAGACGGAAAAGTAATTCCAATAGATTTTGAAAATACAGACATTTTTAATGTTGATTTCTTCTTAACAAATCCTGAGAAATTTGCCGACATGTCTCAAAAGGCTCTTTCTGTTTTATTCGGAAGTTTAAACGCGCAAACAACACCTCCAATAAATTTTTTCAATGGGTATTCTGGAGAACATTTATGGAACGCTTTTAATGATGTTGTTTTTAACGCGTATGCGAGTACTTACGAAGAATTAGTTTTAAGAAAGGCAGACGCAAAAGAATTAAGTGTAGATCAATTTGTTCAGGCGTTGGAAGGACTTGAAACAATAAGAGGGAAAGTGAGAGAAAGAGTTTTAACTCCTCTAATGATAGCGTCTAAACATTAATTTTTAGAATAGAAACTAATTTGAAGATTTATTTTAACCCCCCGATTACTTTTACTCTTTGCAAAAGAGAGTCATCTTCCAAAACCTTGCCGGTTCCCCTGACAACACTTGTTAACGGGTCTTCGCTTCGGATAACCGGTATATGAATTCTATCAACAATTAAATGGTCTAGCCCGGGGAGCATTGAACCTCCGCCTGTTAATAAAACTCCGTGTTCTAAGATATCGCTTGTTAGTTCCGGGGGCGAATCCTCCAAAACTTCTGCAATAGTATCTATAATTCGAGTTAAAATCGGAGACAAGGCTTCCCTTACCTCTGACTCACTTATTCTTAAACTTTTTGGAAGCCCTGTTTCTATGTCGCGTCCTCTTATAACAGCCATTTTTTCCTGCTCTTTTACATCTTGATTCTTTTTCCTTGCTTCGTAAGCAGAGCCAATTGTTATTTTTAAATCCTCTGCGGTTTTTTCACCAATCAAAAGTCCGTGCCTTAATCTTATGTAATGAGAAATTGCCGTGTCCATATCGTCTCCCGCAATCCGTAAAGATTTGGAAACCACAATGCCGCCTAAAGATATAACTGCTATTTCGGTTGTTCCCCCGCCTATATCAACCACCATAACACCTGTTGGCGAAAAAACAGAGATGTTTTCTCCAATCGCCGCTGCCATTGGCTCTTCGATTAAATAAGCTTCCCTTGCGCCCGCAGTTAATGCCGCTTCCCAAACAGCCCGTCTTTCGACTTCGGTTACTGCGGAGGGAATTCCGATTACAACACGCGGCCTTGAAAATGCCGTTGGAACAGACTTACCTACTTCATGAACTGCTTGAATATAATGGGAAATCATAGCAAGAGTTGCGTCAAAATCAGATATTACTCCTCCTTTAAGAGGCTTTATTGTTACAATTGACGCAGGGGTTTTGCCGACCATTTTTTTGGCTTCGGTTCCAATGGCAATAACTTTTTTGGTTTTTTTATGCATAGCAACAACAGAAGGCTCACGAATAACAATACCTTTATTTTTAACAAATACAAGGGTGTTGGCTGTACCTAAATCAATGCCTATATCGTGGGAAAAAAGACCGAATATTTTATTAAACATAAATCTAGTATCTAGATACTAGTAACTAGTTACTAGAGATAATACCATCTTGCGGGAGTTTTTCCAATATGCTACGATAACTAGAATCTTAATGAATCCCGTTAGAAAAATATGTTTAAAAGAAATACTCTTAAAATTAAAGCAAAATCATTTAGGAAGGATTTTCTAACGGGATGAAATTATTTAATTTTTGCAGCAAAGTAATCGAATATTCTTTCTATCTTTTATTTTTTCTAGTCCCCCTTGCTTTTACAAGCGACACGTCTGAACTTTTTGAATTCAACAAACTCTGGGTAACCTTTATTTTAACTGTTGTTATAGGAAGCGCGTGGATTACAAAAATGATTATTAAAAGGGAGCTACGTATCCAAAAAACTCTCCTTGATATTCCAATTGCCTTATTTTTGGGCTCGCAAATAATTTCTACGTTTCTTTCTTTAGACATACATACTTCTATCTGGGGTTATTATTCAAGATTTAACGGCGGACTTTTATCAATTTTTGCCTATGTTTTTCTTTACTACGCTTTTGTTACCAATCTTAAAGATGAAGAAAAAAATAATGAAAATAAAACTTTTCATATTAAAAATCTTTATATCTTTATAGCTGCAATCGTTGTTTTTATTGCCGGTATTTTGATTTCGTCCCAAATCAAAGCAAGCGATTCTGCCGGAATCCCCTTCCAAATGCTCGCAACGCTTCTTGCTGTTTTTGCCTCTTTTGCAGTTTTTATGAAAGCTTCTCCAAAAGGAATTATTGCAAAGTCTTTATATGCGATACTTTCATCCGCAGTTTTAGTAATCCTGTGGGGGCTTCCGTCGCATTTTGGCTACGACCCGACCTGTCTTTTGTTCAGGGGCACTTTTGATGTTTCGTGCTGGACTGCGGATTTTCAGCCAAAAGTGCGTATTTTTTCAACGCTCGGACAGCCTGCCTGGCTTGCCGCTTATTTAGTTACGCTTTTACCTGTTTTGGTTGCGTTTCTTCTTAATTTTGTAAAAACAAACGGCATTCCAAAAATAAAAAGTTACAATTTTGCGCTTTTAATAGGATTGATTCTTTTACCCGCTTCTCTTTACTTAGCTCTTCTTTATACACAATCCAGAGCTGCTATTGCTTCCTTCTGGCTTATTTTGCCCTTGCTTTTGTTTTTGTATTTTTGGTTTTTTGTAAAACCCACATTCAACCTAAAAAAAATATCTTTAGAATTTAAAACACTTATTTTTATTTTAGTTCTTGTTTTAGGCATTACTTTTTTTGCGGGACAGCCATTCGGACAATTAAGCAAATTTACTTTTACAGGGCTAAAAGCTTATATATCAAAACCTGCTGCAACGGAAACTGCTCCCAAACCGCCTGCTCCAACTCCGCCCCCTGCTGTTACTACGGAACTTGCGGGATCAGACTCGGGAAGAATAAGGCTTTTGGTTTGGCGGGGAGCAATTGATATTTGGAAAAACAATCCTATTTTTGGCACAGGGCTTGAAACCTATGCTTTTGCCTATTATAAATATAGACCCGCCGAGCATAATTTAGTTTCGGAGTGGCAATTTTTATACAACAAAGCCCATAACGAATTCTTAAATTATCTGGCAACAACAGGAACAGTTGGTATTGCTACTTATCTTTTTATGATAGGAAGCTTTATATTTGTTTCTGTTAAAAATCTTTATAAAAAAAGAGAGAAACTTTCTAACAAAGATTTTATAGCCGTGTCTTTACTTTTAGGCTATGGCGGAATACTTTTTACTAACTTTTTTGGTTTTTCGGTTGTAATTATTAATATATTCTTCTACCTAATTCCGGCATTTATATTTATACTTTTAGGCTTAATGAATTATGACAAGTCATACTCTTTATCTTTTTCCAAAAAAGAAATTTATGCGTTAAACATACCGCAAAAAATTTCACTTGGAGTTATTGCTCTAGTTTTCCTATATCTTCTTTTTACGCTTACTAACTTCTGGAACGCGGACAGAAAATACTATTTCGGGTCTAATTACAACAGAGCCGGAGACTACCAAAGAGCTTATGCGTTTTTACAGGAGGCTATTAAAATGCGTCCAAGCGAACCGACTTTTAGAGATGAGTTAGCTTACAACAACGCTGTTTTAGGAAGCGCTATTTTAGCCCAAAGTCAGCAGCAAAAAGAAAACCAGGAGCAAAATATTCAAGTCGGAAAACAATTAATTGATACGGCAATTAAAACAACTAACCAAGTGACTTCGGAGCATCCAAACAACATAGTGTTCTTAAAAACAAAAGTAAGAGTGTTCTATACGCTTTCGCAAATAGACCCTTCCTACCTGCCAATGGCTTTGGAAGCTATTAAAAATACTCAAAAATTAGCTCCAACCGACGCAGATGTATCTTATAATTTAGGCGTTTTATACGGACAGACAGGTGATGCCGGAAATGCCGTTAAAACGCTTGAAAATACCATCAAACTAAAACCCGATTATAAAGGCGGACAAGCGTATTATGCTTTGGGAATTTTTTACCGCCAGCTATCAGTTGATGAAAAAGGGGTTGTTGTAAACAAAGAGTATAATAATAAGGCAATTGAGACTATGAAATTGGTGATAAAATATTTCGGGCCAAATCAGCAGGCAGAAGATGCTATAAAGTCTTGGCAAAAATAATGTTAGAAATAGTAAGCGCTCCAAATCCGGTTCTTTCCCAAAAAGCAAAGCCCATTGCAAAAATAGACAAAGGGATATTAAGTCTTATTGAAGAAATGAAAAAGTCCCTGGAAAGCGCAGCCGATCCTGTTGGCGTTGGGCTTGCGGCTCCGCAGGTTGGAAGAGCTTTAAAAATTTTTATAGCAAAACCTTCGCTAAAAGCAAAACCTTCTGTATTTATTAATCCAAGGATAATTTCTCAGAAAAAAAAATTGAGCAAAGCCGCGTCAAACGCGGGTGAGCCGGAATCCGCCGGCAGACGGACAAGAAAGCTCGAAGGCTGCTTATCCTTACCAAATATCTGGGGTGAGGTTTTAAGATACAACGAAGCTAATGTGGAGTTTGAAGACGAAACAGGAAAGAAACATAATAAAAAATTTAAGGGATTTTTGGCAACCATTATTCAGCATGAAATAGACCATTTAAACGGCATTTTATTTACCAAAAGAGTTTTAGAGCAAAACGGAACGCTTTATAAATCCGAAAAAGACGAAAAAGGGCAAGATGTGTTTGAAGAAATTAAAATCTAGATATTAGTTATTAAATATTAGATGATAGATAATAGATTCAATACGCAAAACCACTACTAGTATCTAGTTACTAGTTTCTGATTTACTAAGATTATGAAGATAATTTTTTTCGGCTCCTCAAGATATGCTGTTCCGGTTGCAGAAATGCTCCATACTTTTTATAGTCTTGCCTTGGTTATTACAACCGAGCAGGGAAATCAGGAAGCAATCCCCTTTTATTGCAAAGCTAAAAAAATAGACTGTGTTAAGATAATTAAATCTGCGGATTTAATTTCTTCTTATAAAATTGGGGGGTCCGGGGCTAGCCTTGGGGTTGTTGCAGATTTTGGCTTGATAATTCCGCCCGGAGTAATAGATTTTTTTAAATTTGGAATAATTAATATTCATCCGTCCCTCCTTCCGAAATATAGAGGTCCTAGCCCTGTTCAAAGCGCAATTTTAAACGGTGACAGCAAAACAGGGGTAACAATAATGCAACTTGATAAATATATGGATCACGGACCAATTCTTATTCAAGAAGAAGAAGGAATAGCTCCAAACGACACATCTAAAAGCCTCTACGAAAGGCTATTTAAAATAGGGGCCGTGCTTTTGCAAAAAACCATTCAGAAATTAGAAACGGAAAATTTAACCCCAAAAGAACAAGACCATGAAAACGCAACTTTTACAAAACAATTAAAAAGAGACGACGGATTTGTAGATTTTAAAACAGTTTCTTCTAAAGAATTTTTTGATAGATTAATAAGGGCTTATTATCCATGGCCGGGCGTTTGGACCCGTCTTCGCTTAAGCTACGACGGGCAAGCCAAGGTTATAAAATTCCTGCCAGGAAAGAAAATTCAGGTTGAGGGCGGACGCGAGATGCTTTATAAAGATTTCATCAACGGGTACCCGAATGCCGGTAAAAACCTGATTGAGTTTTTAAAAAAAGATATTTAAATGATTAAAATAGTTAAATGGAATTTAGTTTGGCAGTTCGTCGGAACGGTTTTAATACCCCTGCTTTATTTAACTAATATCTTTATTGCATTCAATAACCCCTATTCTTTTAATGCAACTTTTTCTTTAGTCTTACTGGGGATAATCTTTGCGTTTTTGGGATTAACACTATGGATTGCAAGTTATATAAATTTGAGGGGAAGCTTTGGAGTTTTACCTCAAAAGCAAAAAAGAGTAAGGACTGGAGTTTATAAATATTTTAATCACCCAATGTATATTGCAATATGGTTAACTTTCCTTGGAATTAGCCTGGCAAATGCCTCATGGCAAGCCCTGGTTTTTTTAAATGTTGCTATTACTCCCCTGCTTTTTGTGCGTGCCCATTTTGAAGACAAAAAACTAGTAAATTAAGCCGTTACAGCAACTGTTTGAGGTTGGGTTTCTTCGGGCTTTAAGTCTTGAGAGATATTTTTTATATTTAATTTTTTATTTTTCATTTGTCTAAGGCATTTTGTGCAAAGCTTAACTTTTTTATTTAACTTTCCTATCATAATTCTTGCCAAGTGCAAGTTTGGTTTAAATATTTTTCTGGTTCGGTTTTTCGCATGAGAAACGTTATGTCCGTACATTACGCCTTTTCCGCAATTAAAACATTGTGCTGCCATAATATTATTTGATGATAGAAACTAGATTATGGAAGATAGATTTTGAAGTTCGAAAATAGAAATTTCTAACATCCAATTTCACATTCCAGCTTCAAGCTTCCATTGTCTGCCATCAGGTTAATATGATACCATATTATTTGATATAGAACAATATTAAACTTATAATTGATTAATGGATTTAGTAACAGGACTCGTTTCTTTAATAATCTT
>JBBUCX010000049.1:0-3254 GCA_038057595.1 Patescibacteria group bacterium | reverse complement strand
TACAGTTTGATCTATTGGACACCAGTTTGATAGTGCTTTTCCTCTGTATGCCAAACCTTTTTCAAACATTTTTAAAAATATCCACTGATTCCATTTGTAATACTCCGGAAGGCAAGTTATTGCCGTATAATCCCAGTCAATCATCGTTCCCATGGCTGCAAATTGCTTAGTCATGGTATCGATATTTTTCATTGTCCAGTCTTTGGGATGAACACCTTTTTTTATCGCGGCGTTTTCTGCGGGAAGCCCAAAAGCGTCAAATCCGTTTGGGAAAAACACATCAAAACCAGACATTCTTTTATATCTTGCGTGCGCGTCGGGCGGAACAAAAGCAAACCAATGACCTAAATGTAAATCACCCGAAGGATACGGCAGCTCTACAAGGTTGTAGTATTTTCGTCCAGAGGACGATCGGCCTTGGGCCGAAAACTTATAAATCCCTTCCTGCTTCCAAACTTTTTGCCAATACGGTTCTATTTCTTGAGGAAAATACTTTTTCATAATTCAAAATGCAAAATTTCAGGTCAAAATTTAAAACTTTTTATTTTTTAATTGTATTTTTGATTTTTGCCTTTTTATTTTTTATTTCTTTTAGAGTATATCAAGTCTTGCCTTTTATTAGCAAATTGCCTACTATGAATGTATGCGGAAACTTCTTTTTGAATCAGCTGTTCTAATTTCTTCGTTTGTTATTGTTTTTTTATGGCAAAAAACCGAAGCTTCGGCCTTTACAGTTCCTTTTTTAGGCTTATTAATAACAGTTTACTTAATAGTTTCTGCAAGAAAAAAAGGCAAAGGTTTTTTAACATTAGGCGGAGGGAATCTTGGTATTTTTATACTTACAACATTAATTTTACTTTTAATATTTTCAACCGAAAGCATTAATTCCCCTCTTTTTTTCCTTTTATATTTCTTGGGTTTTGGCATTGCATTTGTTTTTGAACCTGTAACTACTTTTGTTTTTGTAATCGGGGCTGTTTTGCTTTTTTTTCCGGATGCCGCAAAAGCTGATGCTACAAATAATTTACTAAAATTAGGCTCGCTTCTTTTAATTTCTCCTCTTGCTTACTTTTTTGGCAAAGAATATCAAAAAGGAGAACAGCAGGATGAAAAGATTGAGGAGATGAAAGAGCGTACAGAGGAAGCAGCAGGTATAATTTCCGAAGACATAGAAGAAGTTTTGGAAGATGAAAAAGAAAATTTAAAGCAGAAAGATATGGAAAAACTAAATGAAGTTTTAGAAGAAACCGAAGACCTCCGCGCTGAAAGCGCGGACAAAGTTTAAAGTTCTTAAAGTTTATAAAGTTATAATGTTTGAAAAATTGAAAATTGAAAATTTAATAAAAATTGTAAATTGCAAATTAATAATCGGAGCGTTTATACTTTCTACTTTTTACTTTCTACTTTCTACTAGCGCTTCGCGCGCGCAAACTATGACCAACGCTTATTATATTCTGCAGATGGGAAATTTAAACTCAATTGCCGGAAAACCAACCGGACCAACCTATAAAGTAAGTTACACTGTCGGGCAAACCGGCGCAAATCTTTTTTCCGGTCCAAATTACAAAGTAAGAGCCGGTTTTCAGTACATTTACTCTATTATTCCATTTAGATTCAGTATTTCTTCAACTTTAGTTGATTTTGGAATAATTGAACCCGGAACGCCGGTTACAAGAGCAAATACTCTTACTGTTTCAAACGGCTCTGCCAACGGATACCAGGTTACTGTATCGCAGAATCATAATTTAAGAGTTGATGCTTCCGGCAATGAAATTCCGCCGACAGTCTGCGATGCGGGCAGCTGTACTCCTACAACTGCTGCAGCTTGGACAAGTTCTTTAGCTTATGGTTTTGGCTATAGATGTGATAATGTAACAGGAACTGATTGTAATTCCCAATTTTCCGGCTCAACTTTTTTTCGCCCATTCATAGCATCTCCCTCTGCAGTTGCAGTTATGAGTTCCGCAAATGTAGGAAGAAGCAGAAAATCTGATATTACTTATAAAGTAAATATTTCAAATATCCAAGCCGCAGGACTATATACAAACATAATAAACTATATCGCAACACCTACCTTTTGATATGAAAATTAACCTAATTGCTCTAATTAACCTAATTTCTAAAAAAGCACCAATTTCTAAATTGGGATTTGGGATTTCTTTAGATCAATTAGAAATTAGAATAATTAGAAATTTAATACTAATCATTTTTATCTTTTTAATCTTAAATCTTAAATCTCCGACTGTAGCATCAGCACAGTCGATCGATTTAGGCATTTATCCTCCTGTTTTCCAGGTTGATGTAACTCCCCCTGCAGACATAAAAGTGCCGTTTTTTTTGAACAATTATACTGATGAAAGCGTTGATTTAACTTTTTCCCTAAAACCCTTTGAAGCTTCAAATGATGAAAACGGACAAATAAGTTTTTTAGAAACTGTTGATTTTGCCGACCCTTTTATTTTTCAAAAAGTCCTGGTTTTGCAAAACGGCTCGCCCATTAAATCTATAACTCTTTCTCCAAAACAGCAAAAGGAATTAGTTTTAGAATTTAAAATGCCCTCAAACCAGGAAAAGGGCGATTATTATTTTTCGCTTATCGCAAGCTCTGACAATCAAATTATAAATAGCTCAAATCTTTCCAAAGCAACTCTTGGCATTGCCGCAAATGTGCTTTTGTCAGTCGGCCCGCAGGGTAAAACACAGGGTATTTTAGAAAATTTTTCAGCGCCCGTTTTCGTAACTAAAGGACCTGTTCCTTTTACAGTAAGACTTCGTAATACAAGCGATCACTTTATCGCTCCAAAGGGAGATATTATTATTAAAAATATGTTTAATCAGCCCGTTGGCAAAGTTAAGCTTTTGCCTGTAAATATTTTGTCACATTCCATAAGACGGATACCCGATTCTTTACAATCCGGTACTGTTTCCGACAAAGACTACGAAAAAATTAAAACTGTTGTTGAAAAAAATAATTTTCCGGTTGCAATTTGGCCGGAAAAATTCTTAGTTGGATGGTATAAGGCAACCCTTACCTTATCTTTATCCGACCAGGGTCCTGTTATTAGAAAAGAAGCTATATTTTTCGTCTTTCCTTTCGAATACATAGTAGGTATTTTAGTTGTATTCGGGCTGGTAGTTTATATTGTGGCAAAAGTAAGAAGAAAAATTTATTAAAATAGGCCATGAAAACAAGAGAATAGGTCTTGACTTTTTTTTAAAAAAATCACATAGTAGATTATAGTTATTATAATAGT
>JBBUCX010000048.1:0-2095 GCA_038057595.1 Patescibacteria group bacterium | reverse complement strand
AGATTCTTCGTTTCACTCAGAATGACAAGAAAGAAAGATTATGAAATTAGACGGAGTAAGACAAAAAGTATTTTTAGATAGATATTCATTAAAAGATGAAAAGGGAAATCCAATGGAAAAAACTCCTGATGAAATGTGGAAGAGGGTTGCTAAAGCAATTGCAGGAGTTGAAAAGAAAAAAGACCGCAAAATTTGGGAGAAAAAATTCTACGATGTAATGGAAGGTTTCAAATTCTTGCCCGGAGGAAGAATTTTATCGGGTGCAGGAACCGGTTTTGACGTTACTTATTTTAATTGTTTTGTAATTCCAAATCCTCCGGATTCAAGAGGCGGAATAATGGAGAACTTAACTCAAATGATTGAAATTATGGCAAGGGCCGGAGGAGTAGGGCTTAATCTTTCTTCTTTAAGACCAAGGGGCGCAAGGGTTAAAAAAGTAAACGGATTTTCTTCGGGTCCTATGAATTGGGCAGAGCTTTATTCTCTGGCAACAAAAGACATAGTCCAGCAGGGAGGAAGCAGAAGAGGGGCGTTAATGTTAATGCTTCATGATTGGCATCCGGATATTGAGGAATTTATTACTGTAAAACAGGATTTGAATAAAATAAACGGCGCAAATTTATCGGTTTGTGTTTCAGATGCTTTTATGGAAGCGGTTAAAAAAGACGCCAGCTGGGATTTGGTTTTTCCAAACCTTGACGACCCAAAGTACGATAAAAAATGGACAGGCGATATAGAAGAATGGAAAAAATCAGGCGGAAAAGTAGAAGTTAAAAAAACCGTCAAAGCAAGCTATCTTTGGGATTTAATTTGTAAAGCAGCCTGGCAATCAGCAGAGCCCGGGCTTCATTTCTTAGACAGAAGCAACAAAAGATCAAACACCTGGTATTTTGAAAGGCTCTCGGCAACAAATCCCTGCGGTGAGCAGCCATTATCTCCCTGGGCAGTTTGTAATTTGGGTGCTATGAATTTAGCCGCCTATGTTAAACCTGCCCGCCATGCTTCGCAAGGCGATGCGGGCGGGAATAGCGAGTTTGATTATGATAATTTTGGCAAAGACGTAAAAACGGCTATGAGATTTTTAGACAACGTAATTGACGATACTTACTACTTTTATAAAGAGAATGAAAAAATTGCAAAAGACATAAGAAGAACAGGCCTTGGTATATTAGGATTAGCCGACGCTTTAATAAAAATGAAAATTAAATACGGCGCAGATGAGTCGCTTCCCGTTATTGAGAAAATATTTAAAACCCTAAGAGACAACGCCTATATCGTATCATCCGATATTGCTTTAGAAAAAGGCGCATTTCCAAAATACAACAAAGAAAAATATCAAAAAGGTTTTCATATCCAAAAGTTACCTGAAGAAATCAAAAAGAAAATTGCAAAACAGGGAATAAGAAATGCGGTTTTACTAACAATTGCTCCAACAGGGACAACATCACTAATTTCAGGAGTGTCTTCAGGAGTTGAGCCGGTTTATGAATTTGAATTTATAAGAAATGACAGGCTTGGAAAACACATGATGTACCATCCTCTTTTTGAAGAATGGAAAAAAGAAAACCCAAACGCGGAAAAACCCGGTTATTTTGTATCGGCAAATGATTTGACTCCGGAAGAGCACGTTAAAGTTCAGGCAGTCGCCCAGGATTATATTGATTCTTCAATTTCTAAAACCGTTAATGCGCCTAAAACCCACAGCGTTGAAGATGTAAAAAGGCTTTATGAATTAGCTTATGATTCAGGCCTTAAAGGCATAACTTACATGAGAGACGGCTCAAGACTTGGGGTTTTGGAAAGAATTGAAGAAAAAAAAGAAGAAGTAAATGTTCAAAGCCAAACAACAATGCTTCCGGTTATGCCAAGGCCAGTAATGGTAGAAGGAGTTACATATCAATCCGAAACGCCTGTTGGGAAAACATTTATAACCATAAATCATAATGAGAATAAAGAACCATTCGAGGTCTTTATAACTGTTGGAAAATCAGGATCAGACGTGACAGCAATGGCAGATGCGTTGGGAAGAATGATATCTCTTAATTTAAGGCTTAACGGTCATCTTTCTCCAAGAGAAAGAATAAGGCAAATTGTT
>JBBUCX010000047.1:0-4270 GCA_038057595.1 Patescibacteria group bacterium | reverse complement strand
TATTGCCATTAGCCTTAAGATAAAGTAAAATACGTATATTAAGTCAAAACTTAAAATTCAAAAGTCAAAATTGACTAAAAATATTTTAGATTTTATTTTTTATATTTAATTTTATACCATGCCGCAAGAACCAAAGAAAAGACATTCACGGGCAAGACAGGGAAAAAGAAGAGCTGCAATAAAATTGTCAGTTTCTAAATCTGTTAATTGCTCAAATTGCGGAAAAATAACACTTCCGCATATGGTATGCAAAAACTGCGGTTTTTATAAGGGTAAAGAAGTTATTAACAAAGCAAAAAAAGAAAAAAAACTAAGCGAAGCCGAGTCAGACTCGGCGAAAGCGAAATCCGCCTCCCTGGTCTCGCCAAGCGAAGCGGGGCGGGCTGGCGGAAAAATACAATAAACTAATTCATGAAAAACCCTCTTGATCCGCGGCATAAAAGAAGACAAAAAACAGTTGAAGATTTGTTTAGAATAAATTTCCATAAACAAAGAATCGGGGACTACGCAAAAGAAATAATTTCCCAAAAAGAATTTATTGATGAGCAAATTAAAAAATCAGCTCCCGAGTTTCCGATTGAAAAAATAAATAAAATTGATTTGGCGATACTAAGACTTGCGATATATGAACTTCTAATTAGCAAAAAAGAGCCTCCAAGAGTTATAATAGACGAAGCAATAGAACTTGCCAAAGAATACGGAGGGCAAAGCAGTCCGTCTTTTATTAACGGGGCTTTGGGTAAATTAATTAAAAATGACAAACATACCGCAGTTTAAAAATAAAGAATTATTAAAGCAAGCTTTTATACATAGGAGCTTCTTGAATGAAACCAAAGAAAAACTTTCTTCAAATGAACGCTTAGAGTTTTTGGGAGACAGTATACTTTCTTTTGTCGTTTCCTCGTATCTGTATAAAAAATATCCCGAGTACAACGAAGGAATACTTACAAATATCCGCTCACTTTTAGTTAATACCAAAAGCTTGGGCTTAATTGCCAAAGAGCTTGATTTTGGCAGTTTATTAAAACTATCAAAAGGAGAAGAGGAATCTAAGGGAAGACAAAACCAAAGTTTACTTGCTGATTGCCTTGAATCATTCATCGGAGCTTTATATTTAGATCAGGGTATTGAGAGTGTTTCTGAATTTTTAAACACTGTAATGCTTTTTAAAACAGAAGAAATTATAAAAAACAAATCTTTTAAAGATCCAAAAAGCTTACTTCAGGAATTTGTCCAGGCAAAAAGACAAAATTCCCCTATGTATAAAGTTTTACAAGAGTCAGGCCCTGCACATGCAAAGAAATTTAAAATAGGCGCTTACATTAACGGAAATCTAATCGGAGAAGGAGTTGGTAATTCAAAAAGAGAAGCGGAAGAAAATGCCGCGCAAAATTCCCTGGATTATTACAAGTCGCGAAAAACTCTTGACTCCGCTAAGCAGGCTTGAGAAGAAACCAAAATAATGGTAAAATAGTTTTTATGTCTTTAGTTATTAGATCATCAAGAATCGGAAAAAAAGGAGAAAGAAAATTCCGTGTTGTTGTTAAGGAAAAACGCTCAAGAAGAGACGGCATTGCCGTTGAAACTTTAGGCTGGTACGAAAAAGGTAAAAATGGGGTAAAAAAAATCGATAAAAAAAGATACGATTACTGGGTTTCGCAAGGAGCAATCCCAAGCGTTGCTGTTGAAAAATTAGTTTAATGAAAAATACACTTACTTACATTATTTCATCTATTGTTGAAAACCCTAAAGCTGTTGAAATAAAAGAAGAAGAGCAAGACGGAGTTTTAAATTTTATTATCACGGTTTCGAAAGAGGATATGGGAAGAGTAATCGGAAAGAGCGGAAAAGTAATAAAATCTATAAGAAATGTAATGAAAATCCCGGCGATTAAAAGTAATAAAAAAATTTATATTTCACTTTCTGAAAATCCCCAGTAAAAATAAAATGAAAATTTCTATCATCACTCTTTTCCCCGGGATGTTTAAGGGCCCTTTTGCTAAGTCAATTATTAAACGTGCAATTGATAAAAAAATTGTCGAAGTAAAACTTATTAATCTAAGAACTTTTGGTATTGGAAAACATAAATTAGTTGACGACACGCCTTACGGCGGGGGAAAGGGCATGGTTCTAAGAGTTGATGTTTTGGAAAATGCAATAGAAAGCGCAAAAAATAAAAAATTAGATAAAAACAAACAAAAGATAATTTTGCTTTCGGCTAAGGGAAAAACATTTAATCAAAAAATTGCCAAAAGATACTCAAACTTAAAACATTTAATTCTTATCTGCGGCCATTATGAAGGCTTTGACGAACGAATTAAAGAATATATAGATGAAGAGATTAGTATTGGAGATTTTATTTTAACAGGCGGAGAAATACCTGCCATGCTTATTGCAGACAGTGTTTTAAGACTTGTAAAGGGGGTAATAAAAGACGGGTCCTTGGAAAATGAATCTTTTTCGCCTTTACTTGAATACCCGCAATATACAAAACCTCAAGTTTATAAAAACGGACAGGTTCCTAAAATTTTACTTTCGGGAAACCATCAGGAAATAAAGAAATGGAGAAATACTCAAAGTTTAAAAATAACATCTAAACTAAGACCGGATCTAATTAAAAATAACTAAAACGGTGACGGGTTTGTACCGCCGGAAACAGATGCTGATACATCTGGAAACGCATCAAGACCAGAACTATTCCACAAAGAAACACTTTCAATAAGAGATTGATTCTTTGCAGAAATTGGAACAACAAACGACTCACTGTTTACATTCTGGGGAGGAAACGGTTTATAATAAAAATTTATTACTAAAGAAGATACATTTCCCGCTGTCTTAATGCTCGTTACTTGCGAAGCGGGAACTGTTTTGTAAAGCTCGGCTATAAATTTTGCGATATCCTTGGCACTTCCCCCAATATTAACATTTATTTTTATCAAAGGGTACTTTGAAGAATTATCATCTACCTTATTCAAATCTCCGAGAGTAAAATCAAAATCCTCAACCGTGACGAAGGTTTTGCTCGCAACAATAGTAATTGCGCTCATAATGCCCACAAAATCTTTATTAGGAGGTAAGACTTTTGATAACATTTTAAAATCAGTATCTGTTTTAGAATCGTCTAAACTTAGAAGAAAATTATAGTTATTTTTCAAAAATTTAAGCTTTTGAGTTTGAGTTTTTAATTCCTCTTTAGAACTCAAATAATTTTTAAACTGGGGAGCAATAACAAAAAATAAGATGCCGATACAAGCGATAATAATACCGATTGGCAAAAAATTATCCTTATAATGCCTGTAAACGGTAGTAATTGCTTGTGAATTAAGATTAACTTTTTTTGCAGTTTTAATATCAATTTCCATAATTTACAATGTGTCTGCTTTTAATGTTAAAGTGTATTTTCCGGTATCTGCATTAGCAAGAAGACCCTGTATGACAAGATTTTTAATTATCTTTTCTTCATTTCCTAAAACTATGATATCTTCTATAAAATTATCAATTGGTGTTAAAGAAACTCCTGAAATAACTAAAGTAAATGTTCCGCTGTCTATCGTCATCGAATCAACCGATAAATCAGCCGGCAGCTTATTTAATACTGTACTAACAAGTAAGTCGTAATTTTTTCTCGATTTTATTATACCCGATATATCACTAAGCCTGTTGTTAATAAGTGAATATTTAACAAGCTTCTCGTGCAGAGCGGATATGTTTGATAATGTTTGCTCCTTATCTTTTTTAACAGAAGATATAGGAAGAGTAATTGTTATAACAAAAAGAAGTATTGATATTAAAGCAACAACGCTCAAAGATCCAACCGCTATTATTTTTAACGCTTTTAGACGCTCTAATTCTTTTTCTAATTGATGGGTCTTACTTGAAACAAGATTTATATCGCTACTCATAATCTTTCATTGCAAGCCCGACTGCAATTGTGTAATCGGAAGCATTATTTAGTATTTCTTTAGGCATTTGCTGCGAAGCCAAAACCTTCCATGGATTTGCAATTGCCGTTTCAATACCCGAATTATTAGCAAAAAAAATTTCTATCCCCGGAAGCTTTGCCGTACCTCCTGATAAAATAATTTGTCTTATCGGAGCGTCGTCTTTATATTTTTGAGAATAAAAAGCAATGGATTTTTTAATTTCAGCTAAAATTGAATTTAAAATGGGTTCTGTTGCCTGACCGATCTTTCCGCCCAAACTTTTACCCGAAACCCCGTAAACCCTTTTATACTCTTCTGCCTGCTGGGGCGTTAAGCCAAAATCCGTT
>JBBUCX010000046.1:0-1021 GCA_038057595.1 Patescibacteria group bacterium | reverse complement strand
GCAATGTTTTGGTATAAAATGTTTAAGTTTTTTACCTATAAATTAAATAATAAAGAAATATGGTCTTATATTGGTTACTCTAAAATATCTAAAGTTATTCCAAAGAAAATATTCAAATATTTTGAAGAGAAAATTCTTTGGAAATCGTTTCAGGAAGGATTCTTATTGGACAGCGATGAGGGAGCAATGCTTTTTATGGTTGTAAAAAAGCTTTAATTTATGAATAAAAGTTTTGAAGTTTCAATAATTATAGTTAACTACAATGTAGAAAGAAAAGTTTTAAACTGCATAAAGTCACTTGTTAATTCAAAGCATAAAATTAATTTTGAAATAATAGTTGTAGATAACAGTGAGATTAATAATGCGGAAAAGTTTACAATAAGATTTCCTAATGTTAAATATGTTAAAGCTATTAAAAACTTAGGATTTGGGGGGGGAAATAATTTGGGAGCAAAACATGCTAAAGGTGAATACTTATTCTTTTTAAATCCGGATACTTTAGTAAAGGACGATGCAGTAGAAAAACTTTATGAATTTATCAAATCTAAAAAAAACATAGGAATTGTTTCTCCGCTATTGGTGGATATAAATTTACAGCCTTTTAGTACACAAAGCAGAAAAGAGTTAACACCTCTTAATGCTATTTATTCATTTTCATTTTTAAGAAAATTCTTTCCCAAAAAAAATATTTATAATGACCCGTTTTTAAAAAAATGGGATAAAAGACAACTAATTGAAGTAGAAACAATTCCCGGTGCCGCATTAATGATTTCTAAAAAACTTTTTGAAAATGTTAACGGATTTGATGAAAGATTTTTTCTTTATTTTGAAGAAAACGATTTATCAAAAAGAGTTAAAAATTTAGGTTTAAAATTATATATAAACCCAAACGCAAAAGTGATTCATGAGGTTGGGCAAAGCACAAAGAAATTAAAAAATATTGAAGATATTTTTAAGAAAAGCAGGTTTTTATATTTGAAAAAACATTATGGACTTCTCAATGCTTTATTTACGGAGTCAA
>JBBUCX010000045.1:0-5765 GCA_038057595.1 Patescibacteria group bacterium | reverse complement strand
TCGGCTCACCGCGTCAGACGCGGCTTATTAAAATGAGAAAATCAAGATTAAATAAATACGCCGAAAAGAAAACAAGAAAAACCATATTATTGAATTTACTTGGAATAATAATTGTTTTATATCTTCTTTTTAAATTCGGCATAGGACTTTTAATAAACTTCAGTCTTTTTTTATCAGGCTCTACAGACCAGCAGGGTTTGACAGGTCAAAACACGCTAAATTACATTGCACCGCCAACGCTTAATCCCCTGCCAACTGCCACAAACAGCGCCCAAGTAAAAATTTCAGGCAGTTCTGTTAAAGATTCCACTATTGAACTTTATATAAATAACGACAAGGAAGATGAAACCAAAACTAACGAAAAAGGTGAATTTTCTTTTAACAATACAATTAAAAATGGAAATAATCAAATAAAAGTAAGAGCAATTATTAAAGACAAAAAAAGTGATTTCTCTAATACCCTTAATGTTTTTTATGCAAACTCTGCTCCAAATCTTGAAATAAATTCGCCTCAAGACGGAGCGCAATTTAAAAAAGAGCAAAATACAATTAGTATTACGGGTAAAACAGATTCAGGCGTTAATATTACGGTTAACGGATTTTGGGCTGTAATAAATGAAAATAATAATTTTTTCTATAATCTTCCCTTACAAAACGGAGATAACCAAATAAAAATTATTGCAATAGACCAGGCCGGAAACAAAACAGAAAAGGAAGTAAAAGTTAATTATTCTCCGTAAGTCCTGCTAATATAAAAACCCATTCTAAAATAAAAACATAAAAAAAACTGTTAATAAAAAAACTGCTTGCCAATAAACCGAGTAGAGATGAAAATAGCACTACTGCGTATTTACTCTTTACTAAATTAAATTTAGAAAGATAAAAAATATTATAAAGAAAATATATATAAGCTATAAAACCTACAATGCCCGTTGTCGCCAAAACAAAAACAAAGCTATTATCTGTCCCTGCTCCCGAGTGTGTTGTCTTCCAATAAATATTATTAAGTCCGAGATATTTATTTTGGGCATACCTATAAGCGTTAAACCCAACTCCAAAAACAGGATTTTTTTCAAAAATATAAAACCCTTGTTTAATAGAAACAATTCTTGCTTCGCTTGAAACTGTTCTTAGCAAATTTGTTCCTTCCGTCTTAAATGATTTTGGGGACATAAAAATCATTAATGTTAAAATAGAAACTGCAATAAATACTAACTTGCCTTTTTTGCTTAAGATAAGAAATGTAATAATGCCAACAAAAAGCATAACCAAAGCGCTTCTTGAGTATGTAAGATAAACAGCTATTAATGTAAGAATAGAAATAAAACTAACAGAAATTAATTTATAAATTATTCTTTTTACAAAATACTCCTTAACAAAAATTAGACTAAAAATAAAATAAAGTACAAAGAAAACGCCTGCGAAATTTGGATCGAGAAAACTTGAGAACATTCTGTACAAATGCTCATCCCAGCCAAGGTAAAAAAGATTTCCTAGACTTGGATAGAAAAAATATTGGATATATCCGATTAATACTGTAATAAATCCTGAAAAAAGAAGAAAAAAAGATATCTTATTTTTAGTATTTAAATCAAACTCTTTTATTATAAAGTATAAAGATACATAAGAGGCAAATCGGACAAGATACAATAACGAAATTAAAAACATCTCAAGCGTAAGATTATAAAAATTTAATATTAAAGTAATTAAGCAGATAGAAACGAAAATTAAAATCGGCTTTTGTAAAAAATATTTCTTTTGTTTTTTATATCTTATTTTAAAAAATATCCAAGCTGAAACTAATAAAAGTAAAAAAACGTCGTTTATGGAAATAGAAACGCCATTATCAAGCTGAACTTTCCCAATTTCCGCAATTGGAAATGAAATTAAAAATACAAAAAATAAAAGTTTTAATAAACCCATTCTTTTCCCTCCTTTGAATATAATCTTACCTTTGTTTTACTATTATAATAAATTTCCTTCCAATCCAAAAACCTTTCCGGAAGAGTACTATTTTGCACGGCTATGTAATTAAATTTATCTCCTTTTTTAACCCAGGATGAATCTATGTAGGCAAAATCTACGTAATAAAGATTATGAAACCCGTATAGAAGAACTCTGTCTTCTCTTCTAATGTTCTTTTTAAAATATCCGTCTGTATCATAAAAATCTCCAAAAGAAAAATTTAAGTTTTTTGTTAAAAACTCCGATTTTGTTTCCCTATTTAAGATTACCGGTATATATTTTTTATTTGCAAGTGCTCTATATCCGATTGATGAAATTGAAATCATAAGAATTAATATTAATAAATATTTTTTAAAAACTTTATTTTTTATAAAACTTATTGAAATTAAGGCTAAAATTGAAAATGCCGGTAAATAAGGAAGTATAAACCTGCTGCCTCCGCCGCTTGATATAATAAACCAAAGTATTATTGAAAAAACACTATAAAATATTAAAATTTTAGCTTTATATTCAAATCTTTTAAAGAATAATATTATAAGAGGCAAAAAAATTAAGTAGACAGGATTAATTGGATCTGATGCGAACAAAAACAAATTTAAAATACTTATTGGATTGCTGTCATAAATTAAGCTGAAATTCTTTTCAAAGAGAGGATAAATGGGATTATCTGTATGAAAATATGAAAATAAAAAATATGGAAGAGGTACCAACAAAGAATAAAATATAAATTTAGAAATACTTTTAATATATTTAGAAAAATTAATTTTTTTATTAAGATAAATTAAGGTAATTAATAGTATAAATATACCAATTGAGTTAAATGCAGAAATTTTTACAGATAAAGAAAAACCAACCATAATCGCAGAATAAATAAGATATTTTAATTTTTTCCTATCTATCCATAAAAGAAATTCATAAATTGCAACAATTTCAAAAAATGTTCTTCCCAAATCTACATAGGAAGTTGTAGATTGCCAGCCAACAACTAAGTTTGAATAGAAAATTAAACAGGAAAGCAAAGAAAATTCCTGATTTAAAAATTTTCGGGAAAGCTTAAATAAAGCAAGCATAGATAATAATCCAAAACTAAAATGAATTATTTTTGCTAAAATTTCATTGGAAAAACTTAAGGCAAATAAATATATTAAATCTATATTTTTAGGAAGGTCTGAATAATACAAAAGGTTTCCTGGAATATGAAAAATTTTGTGATTTTCAAGAAAAAATTTTGGAATTGTCAAATGATACCAAAGCGCGTCAAATGATAATTCCGGTCCCAATGCTCCTATTAAATTAACTGCAGCTTGTATAAAAATAAGAAATAAAAATAATTTTGAATACTTACTAAGCTTTGTTTTCGTAAAACCTATGTTTATGGCTTTTGATTTTAATATAAAAATAAAAACAGCAGAAAAGTATACTATTGATAAAGAAATAATTATGTTTTTATAAAGAAGATCCAAGATTCCGAGAAAAAAAATTAAATAACTATATAATCCTATTATTAACGCAACTAAAAACATAAGCCTCCCCTGCATAATAGAAATTTAAAATAAATGATTAGAATTATTATCGACCAAATAACAAAAATTAAGTATTTCACTTTTGTTTCCATAACAACCAAAGCTTTCCCCTTACTAAAAAGGAATGAAAACTCATAAATAGTGCAAAAACAAAACCTTCAATCCCGTCTAAAAATCCTAAGCGAATAAAATAATTTAAAATAAATTTAGCATTGGGATATAAAATTACATCTTTAAAAGAGGTTTTCACACCTTTTTGATATAACTCATTTGCTCTTATAGAAGTATAAAAATTGATTTCATTTAAAAACTCATCTATTGTCTGATGCGGATAATGAATTAAAGGATTTTCAAGCTCTGATACCTTACTCTCAACTTTCCACTCCTCATGAACTTTTCCGTACCATATTCCTGCTTGTTTTCTTGCAAGCCTTAAAATCTTAATACTGCCTGTTTCTCCGTATTTAAGCATTTTTCCAAAGATAATATCCTTTCTTTGGATATAAAAGCCGTTGTATTTGAGTTTACTTTTTTCATTGATAATTAGCGTATTTATTTCTTCTCTTAACTCTTCCGATACCCTTTCGTCTGCGTCTAGAAATAACACCCAATTTTTAGTTGTCTTAGAAAGAGCATAATTTCTCTGCGTTGAAAAATCCATATTCAAGTCTTTTGAATAAACTTTTATTTTCTTATTTGATAAGCTTTTAATAACATCAAGAGTTCTGTCTTCGGAATTATCATCCAATACTATTATTTCATCTGCCCATGAAATGCTTTCCAAACAATCCAGTATATTTCTTTCTTCATTTTTGGTTAAAATTACAACGCTTATCATAATTTATATACAGATATTCCGGTTTTTTCTTCTTTAATTATAATCTTTAGTTTTACTTTTTCGTCAGAAGGAGGGTAACCTTTCCACCAAAGCAGATACTCATAATTCATTGTAAAGCTCTCAAACCAGCTTCCTTCACCTTTGCCAACTAAATTATATTCCCTTCCTTTGGTTAAGGCTATTATTTCGTCTGCCGCTTTAATTCTATTTTGATAATCCGGTTTTAGTGTATTTTGATAAGCAGAATAAAAATTGACACTAAATAAAATAAATATGGTAACAACGACAATATACTTTATTCTTCTTAAATTTAAGAGCTGATCAAAAAATATAGCAATTATATAAATTACAAATGGGAAAATAATAGGAAGGTATGCGTCAGATGGTGTTTTGTTTAATATAATACCAAATAATGAAATAACAATAAAAAGCAGCAATAATGTATTAGTATTTAAAAATATATTCTTTTCTTTATAGACCGAATACGCAAGATAAGCAAATGCAGATAAAAATAATAATAGTGAAATTATTTCATTAGGATAAAAAACAATTCTTTGTATATTTAATAATATAAAATTAATTACAGAGCTCCCACTTTCTAAATTATTAGCCTGTTGACTATTGAGTAAAAAGCTAAAAGGCTTGTATATTACCCATCCTAGAAAAACAATAGTTTGTTTAAATCCATTAGAAAAATCGTATATTAACACAGGAATCATTGGGACAGTTAAAAAAATTAATGAGTAAAACAAATATTTTAGATTTAATAATTTTATTGCGAAATCTCTACGTTTGATAAACCCGTAGACTAGTATCAAAATGAATGGAAAGAATAAGATAAATGTTGCAAGTTCTAAGTTATAAAGTAAAGCGAGAAAAAATAAAATTAAAGGAAAGAATTTTCTATCACCTTTTACCCATTTAAAAACAAAATAAAAATACAGTATTGTAAAAAATGGAACTACAGAAGGATCAAAGGGCATTCTTTCAAAAAAGACAATAAGCGGTGAAACTGCATATAAAAAGCAAGCTATTATTCCTATTCTTTTGGAAAACATTTCAGAACCTAACTTATACATCAAAAATGTAGTACCGACTCCAAATATTGCAGTAAGTATTCCACCGGATATTGGATTAAAATTTCCTAGTAAAAGCGCTACGGAGAGCATATACGTCCATAAGGGACCCTGGTGGAGCCATGTATGGCTTGAAGTTATGCCAACAAGTGGTATTTTTCCTTCTATAAGCATATCTCTTGCGGATAAATAAAACCAGCCCTGATCACCGATAAAAGGCATACTAATATTTAAGTTAACTATTCTTAAAAAAAGAGATGCTAATAAAATAAACAATAATATAAATGAAATTTTATTTATTCGCAGTATTGACTCCGTAAATAAAGCATTGAGAAGTCCATAATGTTTTTTCAAATATAAAAA
>JBBUCX010000044.1:3009-18832 GCA_038057595.1 Patescibacteria group bacterium | reverse complement strand
GGCATGAAGGTCGGGGGCAAAAGAATATTGATAATTCCGCCAAGTTTAGGATACGGAGCACAGGGCACAGGAGAAGCAATTCCGCCCAATTCAACTTTAATATTCCAGGTAGAACTCTTCGAAGTTAAGTAAAACTTAAAAAGTTTGGGGAGAAAAATTTTTAAGAGTTTTTATCTTATCTAATATTTCTGATTTTGTAAGCAAACCCTCCTGCGCTCCTATTTTCCCAACAACGCTTGTTGCATTCAACGTTCCCCAAACCATAGCATCTGTTATTGAAAGTCCGTTTAGAATTGCTGCTAAAAACCCGGCGGTGTAAGAATCTCCTGCTCCGGTTTTTTCTACAACTTTTTCTTTTAATATCCCTAAATAATAAATTTCATTTTTTTCATCTTCAGAGTAAGAACCATTGTTAGAATCTGTAATAACTACATTTTTCGCGCCTAAACTTTTTAAACCGAACAAAAGTTTTTTTACCAAGCTCTTATCATCTTTAATTTCTAATCCTAATTCTTTTCCATATAGTAATTCTTCCGCTTCCTCTTTGTTTACAAATAAGTAATCTGTTTTTTCAATAATATCCATTATTAATTTATCCCTTTTTTCAATCTGAAGGGTTCCGGGATTAAAAGCAAGCTTTAAATTATTTTTTGTTACAAATTCAAGAGTTTTTTCATAAGCTTTTTCCCACACCTCACCAAGGCTTGTTAAATATATAAGATTTGTTTCCTTGTCTTGGAAGTTAAAGTTATGGTCTCTTTGAATATGCTCGCTAAGGATGGTCCTCTCACCGTTATAGGTTAATATGACGGAAAGGGAAGTCTTCTCTTTATCATTTTGCAGCAGCAAATCAGTATTTATATTTTCTGCTTTAAGTTTATCCAGGATTTTCCCGGAAAATTCGTCTTTTCCGATTTCGGCATAAAGTCCGGCATTAAAACCAAGCCTTGAAATTCCAACAGCGGTGTTTGTCGCATTTCCTCCTGTCGCCACAACATATTTGTCAACGCTTATTTTCTCACCCAAGGTTATTAACAGCTGATTTTTTGCTTTATCAAATCCAAAATGAGAATTTATTTCGGGAATTTTTATGAAAATATCAACTTTAGCATCACCAATACATAAAATATCAAGCATACATTCATGCTACAGCAAAATTACTTTAGGTTCAATCTGTGTTATAATTTGGCTATGATTAGAAAAACATTAGAATCATCTCCTCATTTTCATGCCCCAACAGGTATTGATAGAAGAAATCCAGTTGTCGTTGATAGATCTACGAGAGGGAGACGTAATCATTCCCAGGTGGGTATGTTTACTCAAGTATCAAGTCAAGTGGAATCTGTTGCAAAACCGATTTCATCGGAAATTTCTGCATTTTTTAAGGGCAGGGATTTACCAACAGATGTTTGGGCTCCATCAGGCGTTGCGTATTACGAAAGGATAGAAGATATACCTGAGGTTCTTTTTTCGAAAACTACGACACCGCCCAAAATAGCAAGCTGGGAAACTCGTGCAGCGGTTGCATTGCAAGTTTGTCCGCCAGCAGAGGGAGGACCCGCCGACTCAAGCTTTAGAATTATTGGAGATAGAGGTTTATACGTAAGAGTTGTTCTTGGGCAAGTCGAAGAACAAGTAGGAGAAATAACCCGCAAAAAACCAATTATTAGATGGATGCATTATAACGAAGAGGCTGCAGACTTTAAAAATATTAGATATACGTAATAATAATTTATTTTAAGCGTATAATATATTTATGAAATCAATTTTTCATTTTATTTTAAATAATTTTTTCCCTGAAAAAACAGCCTATGCGCATTGCGATATTCCTTGCGGAATTTATGACCCTCACAGTGCGCAAGTTGCCGCACATACTGTAATCCGAATGACGACTCTTATTAATGAGTTAAAAGCAAGTAGTAAGGAACCTCCTTTTGAAGAAAGAAAAAGAATTATTTCTCAAGTTGCCAGGCTTACTAACATTAAAGAGATACATGCGGAATTAGTAAAACATGAAGTAAGAGTTCTATGGGGAGACTATTTTAAAGAAGAACACCTCAAAGAATATCCCGATCTTCATGGGAAAGTTTTTAAGATAATGAAGCTTGCTTCGAAAGCAAAACAGGAAGTCAGCATTGATGCCGCAAATGAACTTTTATCCTTGGTACAGGATTTTGCAGAGATTTTCTACAAAACAAAAGGGGCAGAGCCTGTACGAGTAAAAACCGTTTATCCAACAGGCGGAGAAATTGTCTTTCACAAGTAAATGCTTCTTTTACAAAAGTTTAAAATCCAAGGACACAGCATGGAGCCTAAAATAAAAGATACCGATGTCGTACTTGTGAGTTTTATCCCCTTTTTATTTAAAAATCCCGCGGTTGGTGATATAGTTGCTTTTAATAATAAAGGAAAGCAAATTTTGATAAAAAGAATAAAGAAAATAGAAAACGGCAGGTATTATGTTCGGGGAGATAATAAAGATGACAGTCTAGACAGCAGGAATATCGGTTTTATTTCAAAAAGCCGGATTTTAGGACAGGTTATTTATAAATTATAAATGCTATTTAATTTAGTTCTTATTTTTATAATTTTATTTTTACTTCTTTTGCTTTCGATGGTTTGGCCGCCGGATAGCCCTTGGGCGCCGTGGTGGAGAACCAATAAAAAAACAGCAAAGGCAATTTGCAAAATCGCAGATATAAAAGCTAAAGATGTGGTTTATGATTTGGGATGCGGCGACGGAGAAGTGCTTTTACAAGCGGCAGTGCTTGGCGCAAGCGGGGTTGGCATAGAAATAGATCCGTTAAGAGTATTTGTTGCAAATTTAAGAATAATAAAAAGTAATTTTCAGGATAAAATTATAATAAAAAAGAAAAATTTTTTTGAAGAAGATTTATCAAAAGCGTCTGTGATAATTGTTTATCTGGTCCCAAAAACGCTGGATAAGCTTTTACCCAAATTTAAAAAAGAATTAAAAAAAGGCACAAGAATTATAAGTTTTAGATATGAGATGAATCTGCCGATAAAAAATAAGGATGATAAAAACAAGCTCTATCTTTATACTATTTAAGTTTTAATAAAAACCACCTAAGCTTATTCAAAATTTTATAGAGAGAATATAAGTTTTTGTTAATTACAAAATCATAACTTCCTAAATACTCAATATGTTTTGCGCCGTAACCCTCTTTAAATTTATGAAACCCGTACCAGGAATCTTTAGTATCAGGATTTTGACTCAATGCCCCCCACATATCAAATTTTTTAAGTCCTAATTTTTTTCCAAATTTTATCGCCTCCCACATCATAAGATTTGATGCCATTACCTCTCTGTGTTTATCGCTTGACGCGCCGTACGGATAGTAAAGAGTATCTCCTAAAACAAATAATACCCAGGCAACTAAAACTTCCCCTTCATATTTCGCTTTCAATAAATGCGCCCTCAAGATATCAGTCCTTGGTCTTTGGTCATTGGTCATTGGTTTTAATGTTTCCCACATTAGCTTGTGGTAATTTTGGCTATGCGCATAAAATTTTTGCCTTTTAGTCGTTTCTTTAGTTAATTTTAAATATTCATTAAAAGCTTTATCGGAATTGTCTTCTTTCACACTAACTCCTTTTTTTTCTGCAAGTTTTATATTATATCTTGTTTTGGGATGCATGTTTCTTAAAAGTTCCTCTTCTGTTTTTGTCAAATCTAAAACAAAATTATATTTTGTAAAAAGCGGACGGGCGGATGGAATAAGGCCTAATTTTTTAATTTCTGATTTTAAATTTTCACTATCTTCTACATCTGGTTCAATTTGAATAAAAATACAGTTTTTGCCACTTACCGTTTTTTTAAGATCAATAAGCATTTGTTTTGTCGGAAGAAAGCTTTTTGGCAAATAGCCGATTGTATATTTGGTATGAGGAATTGGGTGAAGGGTCAACAGAAGATTATTGGCGCTAATAACCCCAACGCCGGTTTTTTTTCTGAATTTTCCCCAAAGAAATGATTGCAATGGATGCAAGTTATTACTTCTCATAAATATTCCGGAACCTCATTTACCATTTGGTTTAAGTTTTTTTGTAAAGTTATTTCAGGCAATTCCAAAATAAACCTCGAAACAATATTTGACGTTTTTTGCCCGAAAAAAAGTCTTTTTCGGCAGTAGGTTAAAAAAAGTTTTTCTTTTGCTCTTGTCATCCCAACATAGCAAAGACGTCTTTCTTCTTCAAGTTCATTTTTATCCATCATACTTCTGCTATGCGGGAAAAGACCCTCTTCCATGCCTACCATAAAAACAATCGGAAATTCCAAACCCTTTGCAGCATGCAGGGTCATTAAATTTATCGCATCTTTTTTGCCGTTTTCGTCTTTTATGTGATCGGGGATATATTCCTGTTCAACTAAAGAAACATTTTCTAAAAATTCGGAAAGATTGGGGAATAAAACAGCAACTGATTTGAGTTCTTTAATATTCTCAAGCCTTTGCAAATCTTCTTCATCTTTTTCGTCATACATTAAAAGGGAATCCGTTGTTTTTAAAGCATTTTCCATAATAGAAATTGTCGTTTTATTATTTATATCTTTTTCATTAAAATTTTTTTGAAAATCCAAAAACTTTGCAAATTTTCCTTTACCTAATTTTTCTAATCTTTTTAAAGAAACTTTGTCTTTTTGATTTGCTAAAATTCTTAAATATGCTAAAACGTCTTTTATTTCTTTTCTCTCATAAAATCTTGTCCCGCCGATTAAAATATATGGAAGGCCATTGTGAATAAAGATTTCTTCAAGCGCTCTTGATTGAGCATTAGTTCTATAAAGAACCGCAAAATCATAAAAGTTTAAATTGGGATTTTCATATTTTATTTTTTCAATATTATTAACAATAAACTCCGCTTCCTTTTCCTCGCTTAATGCTTCAAAAACAGCAATATCTTCTCCTATTTTATTTTCTGTCCAGAGTTTTAAAACAGGATGAGTATTATTTTTTGAAATTACAGAAGATGCCCCGTCTAAAATTTTTTGTGTTGACCTGTAATTTTGCGAAAGAGAAAAGGTTTTTGTATTTTTAAAATCTTCTTTAAATTTCGAAAGGTTTAAAAAATCAGCGCCCCTAAAACTATATATGCTTTGGGAAAAATCACCAACAACACAGATGTTGTTCCATTTTCCTGACAGCATTTTTGTCAAAAGATACTGCGCGTGGTTAGTGTCCTGGTATTCATCGACCAAAATATATTGAAATTTGTTTTGATATTTTTCTAAAATACCAGGATTTTTTTTAAAAAGCTCAACTGTTTTTAAAATTAAATCATCAAAATCCAATGCGCCGTTTTCTTTTAAGATTTTTTGGTAAATTACGTATACTCTTGAGACAATTTCCTGAAAGTGCCCTCTTGCAAAAGAAGGATATTGTACTTCATCAATCAATTCATTTTTAGCTTGTGATATAGCTGCAAGAATAGATGATGGTTTATATTCTTTAATTGAAAGCCTCAATAAGTTAAAAGCTTCTTTAATCGCATCTTTTTGATCCTGGCTATCATAAATTAAAAAGTTTTTTGGTATTCCAATATGATGTCCTTCAATCCTTAGTATTTTTGCGCAAAGCGCATGAAAAGTAGATATTGACGGAAGTTCAAAAACTTCTTCGTCTCCTTTTTTAAAGAACTTTTGCATTCTTTCTTTCATTTCCTTGGCGGCTTTATTGGTAAAAGTTGCCATGAGAATGTTGAAAGGACTTATCCCTTCTGTAATTAAATAGATAACTTTATAGGTTAAAACTCTTGTTTTGCCGCTACCCGCGCCTGCTAAAATTACCATTGGCCCGTTTTTTTGTAAAACTGCTTCCTGCTGTTCTTTATTCAAGTCCTTGAGAAAGTCATTATTCATTCTGTATAATGATACCACCGCGTCAAACGCGGCTCAAGCATGAATAAGCTTTTTATTGTTGCCAACCTAAAGTCTAACCAGAATGAAATTGAGGCTAAGAATTGGCTGGAAGAGTTTAAAAAAATAAAAGATTTAGGTCAATTTTTAGACGAAAAAGAAGTGATTATTTGCCCTTCTTTTACACTTCTTTCTTTGTTTAGCCGTTTTTTTAAAGAAAATAATTTACCCATTAAAGTAGGAGCGCAAAATGTCTCGCCATTTTCAGAAGGCGCTTATACAGGCGAGGTAAACGCAAAACAAGTAAAAGAGTTTGCGGATTATGTATTAATCGGCCATTCGGAAAGAAGAAGTAATTTTAAAGAATCCGATGATATGCTTTTGAATAAAGTAAAGACGTCCCTTGAACAGGCATTAATTCCAATTTATTGCGTACAAGATAAGGATATTTTAGTTCCGGAGGGGGTAAGTATTTTAGCTTACGAGCCTACTTTTGCAATCGGGAGCGGAAACCCGGATACGCCGGAAAATGCTGACGATGTTGCTAGGTTTATAAAAACAAAAGGTAATTATCAAGTTCTGTACGGAGGAAGCGTAACCCCCAAAAATGTTAAAAGCTTTACCGATAAAGAAAATTTAAGCGGGGTTTTGGTTGGCGGAGCGACTCTCGACCCAAATGAATTTATTAAAATCATACAAAATGCGTAAAAAAAAGCCCTTAATTATAGTTGGTATTTTTGTGGCAATTTTAGTGTTATTTTTTGTTGCAAAAACCGCAAGCTTTTATCCCTTTTTGTTCCATCTAGTTTTTGATAAAGGTGTAAATCTAAAGCAAACAGACAATAGAATAAATATTCTAATTTTAGGTATTGGCGGAGGAAGTCACGACGGGCCTAATTTAACAGATACGATAATTTTGGCAAACCTTGATGAAAAAAATAATAAAGTGACTCTTGCATCAATTCCAAGAGACTTATGGATGCCCGATTTAACGGGCCCAGATAAAAAAATTAATAATGCTTATGCGCAGGGAGAGTCAAGACGAAAAGGCGGCGGAATCCCTTTAGCAAAGGCGGCGGTTAGTAAAATTACAGGGCAAACAATTGATTATGCGGTTAGAATTGATTTTTCGGGATTTGAAAAAGCGGTTGATGTTGTAGGAGGCTTGGACATAAATGTAGAAAATACACTTGATGATTATCAGTATCCAATAAGCGGAAGAGAGGATGATACTTGCGATAAAACTCCGGAAGAGTTGCAATCGTTAGCAACAATGTCTGCTGAACAACAGGCCTTAGACCTTCCCTGTAGATATAAGTATTTGCATTTCGATAAAGGATTAAATCACATGAATGGGAAGGAAGCTCTTGAGTTTGTTAGGTCCCGTCATGCTAAAGGAAATGAGGGAACGGATTTCGCAAGAAGCAAAAGACAGGAAAAAGTAATAAATGCGTTTAAAGAAAAAGTTTTATCTGCTAAAACTCTTATTAATCCTGCAAAGGTTTTAACTTTATATAATGTTCTAAAAGAAAGCATTGATACAGATATTAAACAGGAAGAGTTTGATGATTTTGTAAGACTTGGGAAAAATTTGAATAAAGCAAAAATCCAAAGCGCAATTGTAGATATCGGAGACGAAAATGCGGGTAGAGCCGGCTTATTAATTAATCCTCTAATAACCCAAATTTATAATTACGAATGGGTTTTGATTCCAAGAGTAGGAAATGGAAATTTCTCGGAAATACAAAAATACATAGCATGCGAGATAAGTATTGGTAATTGCCCAGTTTCTAAAACTCCGCTAAATTAATTTTATAAAGAACTGCGGAATTATTTTTATAAACTATTTTTCCTAATTTTTTAAAATTGCCTTCATTTAGATTAGGGTATTTTTCTTTTTCCAACAAAGATATAACAACATAAGATATTTGATATTTTGCTAAAAGTATTTTTGTTAAATTAATATCATTTCCAGTATATATAGTTTTTACATCTTCAATTCTTGGCGCTACAACATCATAAGTGCCTCTCCAGAGCCATTCATGCACAGACCAGCCAATAACTGTCGGAAGTCCTGTATTTGCCGATATTCTTGCGTAATCAGTATATGAATCTCCGCTTGCTTCAAGAATTACAGGTTGCCCTTTGATATTATTGTTTGTCCAATTTATTAACTTATAGTCATCAGGATAAAGAGCAGCTAAATACTTAATTCCATTAAGGCCTTGGTAGTTTGTTAGATTTCTGTAATAAGAACCAATAGCAAAAAATGGATATATCAAATTTAAAGAAATTAAAATTAAGGAAGACAAGAAAAATATAAATAATATTAATTTATTTTTAATATTGGAAAGAAGTTTTATAAGTATATAAGATGAACAAATAGAAAGCATGATAAAAGCTTCGTAGGAAAGTTTAAACATGGTATTAGCTCTATAGTGAAGCGGATAAATATCTTTTATATAAATAAATTCAGGAATTATTAAAAGCAAGGAAGATAGGGTAATAAGAATTAAAACAAAAATGTCGTTTTTTGAAAGCTTATAATTTTTCTTAAATTTTAAAAAAACAATAAAAGCAAGAACAAAAAAATAAAAAAACCCGTAAAGAAGTAATAGCTGCCATATCGGAGATTGTTGACAGTGATTTGCTTCAAAAATAAATGGTCCGATTTTTCCTAAATTTGTTATAAACGAGGGCGCGCAAAGAACTCCGATTCCCGAAACAAAAGGTTTAAAATTAAGACTAAACGGAATAGAAAATGCAATAAAACCAACTCCTACAATAAATAAAGAAGACAGCCATGTATAAATTTTTAATTTTTCATTTTTCATTTCTTGATGCTTGACTTGAGCTTGTCTGATAATGAGATAGAAGAGTACAAAGGCTATAAGTAAAAAGTAAATTATCCCGTCCCAGGCGTTTGTCATATACATAATTGATAAAATAAACGACAAAAAGACTAAATTAGATTTTGTTATTTGTTTACTGATAAATATTGAAAAAGAAGATGCAATTATCAAAAGTACAAAAGGAATATCTAATACGTGTCCATGTAAATCAGAAACTACAAAAGAGTAAAGAGGAAACTCGTGAATTGTAAAAGGAATAAACCTTGTCGCATTTGGATACCAAAAACCGTTGGGAAAACTAAAAGGTAAAAATGGAAGCTGCCAAAGGGGAACAGGATTATCAGCCGGCACATAGGGCTTAAAAAAAGCATAAATTGTAGTTAAGTTTCCTCCAAAGGAAAGAAGTATAGCAGTAAGAATCCCTGATAAGTTTGATTTTACAGAAAATTTCGCGTTTATAAAGATATTTATTGCAAGAGATAAAGAGGCAGTAAAAGTTAGGGCAAAAAGAGTAGCAAGCATCAGGTTATAACTTATAAATGAGGGTATAAACGAAAGCTTAGTTAAAACAGCAGTCATAAGATGACCAAAATAATAGTAATTAATTGGTTGTGGCGCGTACCACATGTCTTTTGGCGGGAAATAATCGCTTCTTAAAATTGAGTTTAAAAATCCAAAATCCATAAATTTCTCAAGCCCTTTAATCTCCGGAAGATTACCTCTTACAAATACCCAAAAAACCAAAGCGATAAAAAAGATCAATTCTTCTATAAAAAATATTTTTATATTTTTCTTTATTACTAAAAGCGGATTTTGCTTTTTGTAATATATATAAAGAGAATAATTTAAAATGTAAAATAGAATTAAAGAAAATAAAACTGAAATTTCGGAGAATTTAACTATTTTTAATAGCCCAACGATAAAAATAAAGTAAGATATAAAACCTAAACCGATAATTTTTGAAAATATATATCCCTTATCTTTAAAATTAGAAAATAGAGAAAAAGTCAGCGGAAGAAAAGCAGCGCCTATTACAAAAAAAGCAAGGAACCACTTTAAAATATAAAAAACATCTATTGTTAACATAACGTCTAAAATCTAATCTTTTATTATCAAATTGTTTCTAATCATATACCATTCTTGATTAACAATTGGCAATTGCCCATTTTTTATTAAATTTATTTGATAATCTTGCCAAACATAAAATTCCCTATAATCAATTGCGGGTTGTCTGGCATTATATTCGTATGGTTGCTTCATCCATTCAAAATATACATTTATGTCAGATAAGGATATTAAAAATCCCGCAATTATTAAATACATGTAAATAAAATTTTTATAATTTTGTACTCCCAGAGAGTTTATTGAATATTTAAGCATTTCGGAAAGAAAAAAACCGCTGACAAAATAGATAAAAGGTATGTAAAATAAACCCCTGGAAAAATTTGGCGGAAGATCCGATAAAAACTGAGTGATTAAAATAGATACAAAAACAAACCACCAGATTCCATATTTTCTTTTGAAAATTAAATATATTAAACCTCCCCAAAATAATATTTTAATCACCAAATTAACTGGAGGCGTATATAAAGGCGTATAGCGTTGGTTTTCAACACCATTACTCATGACAGAATCATCAAACAATATTAATCCGCGAAGAGTATAGTTTAATTGATGGAAAAAAACTGTTTGTTCTGTTGTGGATGCTCCTAGAACCTTTTCTTGAGAGAAAGCAAAGGTTGCCTGCGGTCTTCTTAATAAAGAAAATGCTTTATCATTAAAAATATTAACAAGAAAAGGCAGGCATATTATTAAAGTAGTGAGCCAAAAAATAATTAATCCCTTTATATCTTTTGCTTTAAGACCATTTTTCAACAGTATAATAAATAAATATATAAAAACGGTAATTGTAAGAATTCTTCCGTAATGATATCCGTAAAAACTTATTCCCGCAAAGATACCTGCAATTAAATACCAAAGACTATTTTTTTCTTTGGTTGCTTTTTCTATAAATAAAATTAAAAAAAGACCGGAGAATACGGATATCATATTAATCCATGCAGTTCTTGAGAAATTTAAAAATACATAATTTGATGAAAGAAGAAGAGTAAATAGAAATGAAATAATTCTGGATGTTTTCTCTTTTAGTATAAAATAGAAGGCAATAACCGACAGTATGCTATATACAATAATGTTTAATCTTAAAAAGAGTATAGAATCACTAGTTCCAAACATCTTTATGAGTAAAGCAACAGGAAAGTATATAATTGCAGGGACAGACCCGTCTCCCAAAAAAGTTAGCGGGGTGATATCTTTGGCAAAAACTATTCTATAAACATTAGAAAGATCCCAACTCTCATCACCCGTTATATTTGTGGGAATTTCATCGATTAAAAATAGTCTTATAAATATTGAAAATACAATAATTATAGAAATAAAGAAAATATCTACTTTATGTTTTTCCATAAATTTTAAAATTTCTTTCATCATTTTTTGCAGCCCACGCTCAAGCTATAAATAGATACATCTGTTTGTGAATTTTTATAAACCGAAATAAATTTTTTTTCAAAAAAATCTTTGTTAACTGTAATGTCTTCAGTTGGAGAAAGTTCTGCATAGCTTAAGTTATTTTGTCTAACATTTTTACAAAAATAATTTAAATCTTTTGTATTTAACATGGTTTTTCTCAATTCATCTCTTGAATTAGTATCGTATCCTTGCGACCAGGCAAAATACGGCCAGCCCAAAAATATTTTTCTGCCGGCGAGTGATGCATTATCATAAAGATATTGAGTATTCAAAAATACTGAATTGGGTTTTGTGTTTTGCATAATCCAGACGATATCCTTATTCACAGGATAGTCAGACAAAGCTATTTTGGTATCATTTTTAATCGGAAAAAAATCGATAATGCCTGAAAAAATTAATAGGAAAAATAATATCAAAACCAAAGGTCTAAAGACAATTTTTTTCCATAAAAAATATAATGCATATGCCGAGAACATGGAGCCAATAATTATAAAATAATTAAAAAACTTATGGTTAGCGGCAATTTCCGGAGAAAACTGAAATAAATTACCTATTAAAAATAGACTAAAAAAGGAAATTAAAATTTTTTTATTATTTTTTGATGCAATAAAAAAACCAAGAGGAATAAGAAAAAAATGTAATCCTAAATTTTGAAACCAGTAATTTATAAATTCAAAAAAATTAGAACCTCTGCTAACGAGATAACCAAAATATAAAAATATCTGAAAGGAAGAATTTCCGCCTGATTGAATATATAAATATTGAGGAAGAGTAATTAATCCGCCAATAATTAAGGCTGTAAAAATGTATATTCTTTTTTTACCAAAAAATAAAAACATGGAAAAAAGAATAACAACAGTCATTAAAAACACGGACATGTTTAATATAAAAGAGAATCCTAAAACTATTCCAATAAATACGGATTTTTTAATATTTTCTTTTTTTTCATCTTCCTTATATTTTAAAAATAAATAAATTAATAAAAGAGATAAGCCGTAAGAAAGCGCAAGATGCCGTTGGTTTGTATAAATATTTAAATTCCAAAAAGCGGAAATTATGCTTCCGTCGTATGGGCCAAAAGAGATAAATTTGTTATTGCTTATAATTTCAAACAAAGAATTTTTTGACAGAGGAAATGCGGAAAAAAATTTAATAAATCCCAAAGAGCCGTTAAATAAAAAAAATATTATACTTAAAATTCCTACCGCTTTTGATTTAAAAATTTCTTTAGAAAATAAATAAATCATTAAAATTAATAAAGAAAATCCCAAAATTGAAAGAATATTCAATGCAAAATCTATCCTCAAACCACCTTTTTCTAAAAGTCCAACTAAAGCGTAAAACAGAAAGTGATATCTAATGGGAGGGCCTGAAAAAAGAGGATACTCCGGCGGAAAATTATCCCCAAAAGAAAAAGACCTTATCAAAGGAATGTGGCTTGCAAAGTCACTCCATGCTTTAGAAGCTATTTGCATTTCTCCATTTTGATAGGAAAAGGTAGAGAACATTAACCAGGTGGAAAAAGCAAGAGCAAGAAAAAAAATTATTAATTCAACATCATATTTTTTTAAAAGTCTTTTTAAATTTTTCATTCATTTTCTATAAACTTTACAACTTTTTGTCCCAGCTCTACCGCATAGTTTGTTCCTCTGTCCCATGGATATACCTGTTCTATGTTTGCTAAGAAAACGTTTTTCAAGGGCGTTATCATGGGCGGAATCATTTTAGAGTAATTGATTGGAATTATAGGTTGTGCAAACGGCGCTTTGAATAATTGGTAGCCAATGAGAGATTTTTTATAGTCGGGGTTAATCTTCCGAAGAAAGGGATCAAAGAGCCTTAAGACTTCCTCTTTTTCCATGGCAAACCGTTTGGAGTCTGCCGGTAAGTAATTGCCAAGATAGAGCAGATGCTCGTTGTTATAATATTTTTTATCCATGAAATTTGTATGTTCAACAACAGCCATTACCGGAGCATTTTTGTCACAGACATTTAACCAATACGTATCATCATTTAAAAAAGGTTTGTTAAGTCTTAGAATTAAATTGGTTGCACCTAGTCCTTTTAATTTACCCAAACTATTTTTATACTCAATTGGTAATTGCGGCGCAATTTTTAAGAACATAAAAGATGGAAGGGTAATAATTATTTTGTCAAAAACATCTTCTTTGATATCATGATTTAAATCATTGGAAAAAGTGAGCTTTGCTTTTTTGCCGTCGTCATTGATGCTTTGCACCTGAGTATTGAAATAAAATCTTCCGCCCATTTTTTCGATTTGCTTAACCAATTCTTGCGCAAAATTTAAAAATCCCCCCTTTGGATACGCAAGACTAGGCGTCCTTTTTTTTATCCTTGCCCAAAACCAGGCAAGTGAAACATTTTCTGCATATTTTCCAAATTTATTTATAAAGAGCGGTTCCCAAATCATTTCGTAAGCTTTTTTTCCCATTAGTTTTGGAAGAATTACGGAAGCTTTATACTTTTCTAAAGTTTTCCAAAAAGGGTCGTATTTTAAAAAGCCGATAACTGCACTCATTTTCAATCTCTCAAAAAAAGATAACAGAGGAAATTTTAGAACAGTTAAAGGAGAGTCAAGTTGATAAATTTTGTTTTTTGTAAAAACAGAAGTTTTTGGTCTTTTTATAATCACATCATGATTAATTTCCTTAGCTAAATCTAAAACGCTGTTATCGTTAGTAAACCAATGATGATAATGTTTTTCCAAAGACCAGTTCCACTCTTTTTCCCTATAGCCAACAGCAAGTCCTCCGGGTTCTTGATCCTTTTCAAATACTGACACATCGTGATTTTTTTTTACCAATTCAAAAGCAGCGGAAAGACCTGTGAAACCGGCGCCAATTATTGCAATTTTCATAACCTAAATTTTTTTGCGGGACAGAAAGAAAAGAAGGCTGCCAAATAAACTTACGGCAAAACCGGCAATACCAAATATAATTATAAAGGGATTACCTGCAGGTGGCAATAATTCTCCGGAATAAGTTGAAATAGGGGTTGGAGTTAAAATTTCAGTGGAAGTGATTGTTGGAGATAATGTCGGGGTTATATAAGCAACAATTAAGGGCGTTGGTGTTGGAGTTGGAGTTGCTGAAGGTCTTGGAGTTGGGGTAGGAGAGCCTGCTGCGTTTGCGATTTGAGTACCGGAAGCATACACGACAAAAGATTGAGTTATTATTTTTAATAAGCCAGAGATATCCCTTGTTGTAATTGTTATAGTGTGCGTTCCGGGGGTTAAAGATTCTGATGGTCTATAATTCCAATTCCCATTTTTATCTGTTGTTACGCTTGCTTGAAGATTTTGGTCGGAATGTATAACTATTTGGACATCTTCTCCCGGCTTAGCAGTACCTTTAAATAGAGGTTTATCGTCTGTAAATCCTTGGTCCTTTTTTGGCGCTAGAATTTCGACTTTTTTTTCTTTTGATGCGGAAGAAGTGCTTTCAAAAGAAGGAAAACTCTGTAAGCTTGCGGAAACACTTGCGTTAGGAGAATTTTTAATCAAAAAATTATAATCCTTAGAAAGCGTTATTGGAGGAACCGCATTAACTTGCGCTTTTGATAAAACCACACCTGATGTTAGCAAATCGCCAAAAGCAAGCATTTTTACAATAGAGTCTTGACTGAAATTATAATAAGATGAAAGGTCGCTTACTCTTATTAATTTTAAAGGTATTTCATACGACCCGTTGCTTTTTACAAGTACAGAAACAACCTGAGAGTTATCCAAAGTAACATAAATTATTGCTTCCAACGGAGGATTACCATTGGGAAGAAGAATTTTTCCTTTAAGTGTTTCAGAATTTTCCAAAAAGCCCGAAATAGAAGGAGCAGTAACAATTTCAAAAGACTTATTATTGTTATAGTATGTATCCTGGCCGCTAATTATTGTGAAATAATATTTTGTTAAAGGCATTAAATTATTAACAGTAAAGCTATGAATTCGATAATTTGTAAGTTTTCCGCCTCTTTCATCAAAAGCAGATTGATCTTGGGAAATATCTTTTCCATAATTTAATAAACCGGAAATTTTATCAAGCGTATAATAAGAAACAGAAAAAGACGTATCCGTAACATTAGTTATCCTTACATTTTGAGGCTGCTTAGTAGAGAGAGCGTTTGTTTGGAGAAGAGTTTCCTTATTTGTTAAAAAAGTTGTTACCAAAACTCCTAAAACAAGAACAAATAAACCCAAAAGGGTTGGTATTTTTTTATCCCAAAAACTTTGTTTCATTGTAATAGACTTCCTCCTATTGTCGCTTGCTCCGCGCTTTCGGTACTAATCAAAAAAGATGTTTCAGGCGGCAAAACAGAGGGATTTACAGGTGTTGTTAATTGGAATACCGGAGTTACATTTTGTCTTTTTTTAAGCTTGTCTATAGTTTTTGTGTCAAAACTTGGTGAAATAGGGGAAAGATTAGCGCTTACCAAAGGCGCTATGGTAGATGAAACGGAATTATGATAAATATTAAACCCAATCCATATAAAAACGAAAATAAATATTGATGAAAGGAGTGTTACTAAATCTTTTTTTTTCATATTATTTTTT
>JBBUCX010000044.1:0-2909 GCA_038057595.1 Patescibacteria group bacterium | reverse complement strand
TATATTTTTGTGTTTTTTCCTGTTTAAAATCAGGCATTAGCTCGAGATATTTTTTATACTCGTTACTTTTAAGATTTTTTAAGATTAAATTACTTAGCGATGGAAGCTGCATTTACTGCTCCTTTCTTTAATGTTGCCGTCATACTAACTATAATAACTGCGCTCGATGTTCTATTTTCAATTTTATTAATACTAACAGTATCTATTTTCTCGTATTTTTTTAAAGAATTCACAAAGATACTCAAAGGGTATATGGAGCTTACATTTGCCTCTATTTTAATTCCGTCTTCTGTAAGGGTAACGCTTGAGAAAGTCATTCCAACAGGCGCAAGGCCAATAATTTCCTTAAATACCTTTACGTTTTCAGCGCCTATATCCGAGACAGAAGCAATCAGATTAAGTCTTTCCTGAAGATTTCTGTAAGTGTTCTCGTTTTTTTTCAAAGATTCCAATACCACCTGTTCTTGTTTTATTTTTGCATGAACACTCCTAAGCTCATTATCTAAAAAAAAACGATATACCAAAGCAGAAAGGGTAATAATTTGTACGGTTATAATAAGCACTCTTCCGACAGTTTGCGCCCAGTTTATAATTTGACTTATCGTTTCTCCCTTATCTTTTTTAATCAAATTAATAGACGCGGATTTTTTCACCATATCAATTTTAGTCTAAGGGTTTTTGAGGCTTTTGTCAAAGAAGAAAAGACTATTTTTTGCTTTTTGTTAGCCTTGTTTTTTTGGCAGTTTTTAGCACTGGTTTTACTTTTGGCTGGCTTTTCTTAATAAGTTTGCTCAAGCTTGATTTAATTCTTGCCGCTTTGTTTTTATGGATAAGTTTTTTCTTTGCCGCTTTGTCTGTTAATTTTACTGCTTTTATTATTTTTTCAGAAAGTTTGCTTTTCCTGGCGTCCTTTACGGCATCTTTAAAAGCAGCTCGTAAAATTTTGTTTGCTTTTTCTCTTTTTTTATCCTGTCTTAACTTTTTCTTTGCTGATTTTATTACTGGCACGATGCTATTTTAGCATGCTATACTGTAAAAAACAACCGCGTCCACGTCAAACGTGGCTAGCGCAAACGCGGCTATCGCATTATGCCGAAAGATTTTTTCAAAAAAAGCATAAATCTTCTTTTAAAACAGCAAAGTAATATTTTATCCGCGGCATTTGTAATAATGGCAACAATAATTTTTTCGCAAGTGCTAGGGCTTGTCAGACAAAGACTTTTAGTTTCAATCTTTGGAGCGTCTGACACGTTGGGCGTTTATCTTGTTTCAATAAGAATCCCTGATTTTTTATTCCAATTAATAATTGCCGGAGCCCTGTCATCTGCTTTTATACCAATATTTTCAGACCACCTTATTAAAGGTAAGGAAAAAGAAGGGCATAAGCTTGCATCAACACTTTTATTTGTTAGTCTTATAATCTTTTCTCTTTTCTCATTAATACTTTTTGTCTTTGCTAAGGAGGTTTCCTTGCTTGTTGCGCCCGGGTTTACAAGCGAACAGATAAGCCTAATGGCAAATCTTATGAGGATAATAATTTTTGGTGAAATTCTTTTTATCATAGGAAGTTTTCTATCAGCAATGCTTCAGTCGTATAATCATTTTTTTATCCCGGGAATTGCTTCTGCTTTGTATAATTTAGGAATAATTTTAGGAATTTTATTTCTTTCTCCATATGTCGGAATTTTTTCAGCAGCTTATGGCGTAATCTTAGGAGCTTTAATTTTTGTTTTAATACAACTGCCATTTATTAAAAATTTGGGGTTTTCTTTTAGACCGGCAATGTCTATAACGGCAATTAAATCGTCAGGTGTTTTAGGCGTTTTTAAGCTTATATGGCCAAGAACCCTTTCAATTGCCGTATTCCAACTGGGAACACTAATTACAATAACGCTTATTTCGTATTTACAAAACCCCGGAAGAAATTATGTAATTTTTGATTACGCGCAAACTCTTGCTTTTGCGCCGGTAGTTTTATTCGGTCAGGCAATTGCGCAGGCTGCTTTTCCTGTCCTTTCTAAAGAGAAAGATAGGCTTAGTGATTTTAAAATAACATTTATAACAAGTTTTAATCAAATGCTTTATTTAGTTTTACCCTTTTCAGTCCTTTTTATTGTACTTCGGATTCCTGTCGTAAGGCTTATTTACGGAGCAGCGCAGTTTGACTGGGCAGCAACAGTTTTAACAGGCAGAACGCTTGCTTTTTTTAGCATTTCTATTTTTGCCCAAAGCTTATCTTATTTAGTGTCCCGGGGTTTTTACGCGCTTCATGACACAAAAACTCCTCTTATTGTCGGTTCTCTAACAACCATTAGCATGGTTTTAATAAGCGCCGTATTTATTTTTATTTACCATCTTGGTATTGAAAGTGTTGCTTTTGCTTTTTCAATAGCCTCTATATTTAATTTTTTGATAATGTTTATTTTTTTGGATAGAAAAACAGGAGGATTTGATAGGATTCCTTTAATAAAAACAGTGGCAAAAATTTTTTTAGCAAGCGGTTTTACCGCGTTTGCGTTATATATACCAATAAAACTTTTAGATCAATTGGTTTTTGATACAACAAAAACCATAAATCTCCTTTTATTAACAGGAATATCCAGCTTTGCAGGACTTTCTTTGTATCTTTTTTTAACATGGCTTTTTGAGGTTAAAGAAGCAAAGATGTTTATTCTATTATTCAAAAAACTAGGAGATTGGAGACAGGTTTTGACAAAATCCGAAGAAACAATTGACGGAATTAGAGCAAACCCGTAAAATAAGCCTCATGCCTTATAAAAACATTCGCAATTTCGCCCCAGAAGAATGCTCGTTGTTCCCGAGGGCTACTTCCTCGCGTCACAATGTCGCATCTACGGGGCATCAATATCATTTATGAAAAATAACATAAGGAATTTTGCAATTATTGC
>JBBUCX010000043.1:0-8572 GCA_038057595.1 Patescibacteria group bacterium | reverse complement strand
TAATTCGTCTGTAATAAATTCCTCGGCAATATCACTGCCCGTTACTTTAAATCCGGCTTCTTTGGCAATAATAGCAAGCGGCGCCATGCCAACACCTTTAATGCCGACAAAATGAATATTCTTAATTTTATTCATAAAATTTATCCTCTTTTATTTAAGGCCTCGTAAGCAACAGCAAATTCATCCCATGGCAGCTCTTTTTGTTCAACAGTCATTGATTCTTCCTGCGCTTTTCCCGTAATTAAAACCAAATCATCTTTTTTAGCCATTTGAACCGCTGCTTCTATTGCTTCTTTTCTATCGGGAATTCTAATAACTTCGCACTCTTCTCTTTTAATTCCAACTTCAATTTCTGCAATAATTTTATTTACATCTTCGCTTCTTGGATCTTCAGCAGTAAGAATCAAAATATCACAGTACTTTGAAGAAATTTCTCCTAAGAAAGGTCTTTTTAGAATGTCTCTTTCTCCGGCAGATCCGAAAACATGGATTATCTTACCTTTTGTAATAGGCTTGACTGTACTTAATATTTTTTCAAAAGCATTGGGGGTATGAGCAAAATCAATCATAATACTAAAATCCTTTTGATAAACATAATCAACTCTTCCAATTGGCATATGAAAAGAATCAAGTGCTTTTTTTATTGCCTCATTATTTATTCCAAGACTTTTTGCACAAGAAACAGCAGCTAAAGCATTGTATTTATTAAAATCTCCTACAAGGCGGGCTTTTTTAATATCAAAAGTTTTGGGATTATAATCCGAAGTATCCGACAACCCATAAGTTATCCAATTTTCCGGAAGTTTTTTATTTTTTACATCAGACAAAAGAGTGTAAGAAATATCATCTGTATTAACAATACTGGTTTTTGACTTTTTTAAAAGACTTGCTTTAGTTTTTAAATAATTATCGTAGGTTTTATGATAATCTAAATGCTCGTTGGTAATATTTGTTAAAACCCCGACTTCAAAAGGAATGCCAAAAATTCTATTCTGATCAATAGCATGAGAAGTAATTTCCAAAACAAAATATTCGGATTTTAATTTCCTGGCTTTTCTTAAAAACTTTTGCAAAGCAAATGATGTCGGAGTTGTTACATGAAAACCGGTAGCATAAGTTTTCCCACCAATTACCGCATTAATGCTTGAAATCATTGAAACCTTCTTGCCGGCTGTTTTTAATATATGATAAATAAGGTTTACCGTTGTAGTTTTTCCGTCAGTTCCGGTTATGCCAATTACCTTCATTCCTCTTGAAGGAAACAAAAATAAGATATTTGCAAAAATTGCCAAGAGTAAGTGATATATGTTCTTAATTTTTTGCCACATGCTAGCTATTATACCTTTTATTAAAGCTATTCTCTAGTTTTGTATAATTAAAGTATGTTTAAAAATAAAAATAAAAATACATATGTTTTAAAGAATTTCTCAAGATTAAAAGGTTTAAAAAAACTTGCTGGCTTGATGGGAAAAGAAAAAAGCGAAATTGTTATATTTAAAACCCGTTTTGGAATACATACATTCTTTCTTAAATTTCCGATTGACCTTGTTATCGTTTCAAAAAATAAAAAAGTGATATTTATTAAAAAATCCGTAAAACCAAACAGAATTGTGCTTTGGAATTTTAGATACGACACGGTAATCGAATTGCCTGAAGGGTCAATAGAAAAATTGGGTATAAATATAGGCAGCATACTGAAAATCTAATCTAAAGCGTTTTTTCTCTTATTTTATCCCAGTGCTCTCCGCGTCTGCAAAGCTTATCTATATCTTTTGGGTTTTGGAGAAGCATTTGTACTACGCGTTCTAAAAAAAGCGTATTCTGTGAGCCTTTGACTAAAATCATGTCCTTAGGTTTAATTACTTCAAGAATTGTTTTTTTTGAAAGCGTAAAATTTGGGAAAGAATAAAAAGGAAAATCACTCTTTTTTAAAACAGGGGCTATATATTGTGCGGACAAAGGACCTATGAGTATGGCAATATCCAAAGTTTGCAGAATTTTTCCGGCTACTTCTTCATGCAAAGCCTTACTCATTGTTCCAAGCTCACGCATGTCGCCGATAATGCCAATTCTTCGCCTTTGCTTTCCTATTTCTTTTACAAAAGACAAAAGATCTAAAATTGGACTTAAAGTCGCGTTATTATAGGAAGAATCTATAATTACTGTATTTTTTATTCCGTTAAAAACACTCATTCTTCCGCTCGGAAGAAAAAATCCTTCTTCCAAAGCTTTAATTGCGTTTTCAACTTCAATATTATACGCATGAGCAATTGCTATGGAAAGAATAAATGAATAAGCAAAATGTTCGGGCAGGGGGTTTGAGATTTTAAGCATATATTTCTTATTTTTGAAGCGAAAAAGAAGAATAAATTCGTTGACAAAATTTTTTATATTTTCTATATAAAAATCCGCGTTTTTGCTTTTTCTTGAAACAGTAAGAATTTGGCAGCGGAGTTCATTTTTTATTTTTGCGATGTTTACATCGTCGATATTTAAAACCGCAGTACCGTCTTTTTTTATAGATTTAAGAAGCATACCTTCCTGCTTTGCGGTCAGCCTTAAAATGTTTTCCTCTCTTTGCAAAAAATTTTCTTCTTCAACCAATGGATCAAAGTAAATGCTGTGTTCAAAAGAAATATTGGTTAAAACTCCAATTTTAGGCTGAACAATTTTTAAAAGATACGACATATTTTTAGGCTCTAAAGGACTATCTATGCCCATTTCGGCTATGTAAACATCAAATTTTTCAAAGTCTAGTAAAATCCGGAGGGGCGCTAACATTAATGCTTTTAGCCATTCCGAATACGTATAGTTTTTAATATTTAGCTTTAAAATGTCTAAAGGTATACCTGTTTCACTGTTTTTACCTCTTCCCTGCCTTACTTTGTATTTTTTGCTAAAAATAATATAAATAAAGTTAGAAAGAGAAGTTTTTCCGCTTGCGCCTCCAACGCCGATAATTAGAGGCTTTATTTTTTTAAGCTGAAGCTTGGCAAAAAATCTTAAATACCAAAGGACAAATAAAATCAATCCCTTTCTCATATGCGTATTATAACTTATTCTCCTTCGGGCGGAATGCCGTAATATTCAAGAATTGATTTTGCAATTTTAAAAAATGCAGGGGCAGCAGTCTCGGAACCGTAAATTGAGGTTTCCGGCCTATTAAAAATTACAAGCATAGCAAACTTAGGATTGTCTGCAGGTGCAAAACCAACAAAAGAGGCTATTGTCTGATCGGGGTCGTAATGTCCCTGAATTGGTATGGAAGCCGTTCCTGTTTTTCCGGCTATTCTGTAGCCCTTAGGACGCGCCCAGGACGCTTCTCCTTTATTTACCGCATTAATCATGATTTCTGTCATTATTTTGGCTGTTTTTGCGCTTATAGGCGTATCTAAAAGCTTTGGGGGGATTTTTACTGCTGTTCCATCTAAAGCCTCTACAGCCTCAACAACTTGCGGCTCCATTCTTTTACCTTCGTTTGCAATTGTAGCAATCGCGTTTAAAAGCTCAATCGGAGTTATTGATATTCCCTGGCCAAAACCGGTTGTCGCCAAATCAACTGCGTACCATTCGTTCTTGGGCTTTAAGCTTGCTGAAACTTCCCCCTGCAAATCTATTCCGGTATCGCTTCCTATCCCAAACTTACCAAGATAAGTAAGCATTCTGTCCAAACCTAATTTTTGAGCTGTAAAAACCATACCTGTATTGTCCGAACGCTGGATAGTTTCAATCATATTAATGTCTTTAAAATATTTGTTATTCCAGGTATGGATTTCATAACCGCTAAGTAAAACCGGACCCTGACAAATATCGCATTTTGTTTGCGGAGTAACTGCTTTTGCGTCTAAAGCCGAAGACATAATAAGGGGTTTAAAAGTAGAACCGGGCTCGTACAAATCTGAAATAAAAGGATTTTTATAAATGCTGTCCTGGTAATCTTGATAATCTCTCGGGTCAAATGCAGGAAAAGATGCCATGGCAAGGATTTTTCCTGTTTTAGGCTCTATAACACCAACCATACCGGAAGCTGCTTCGTATTTTTCTATTCCTTCTTTTAATTGTTTTTCTACTAAAAACTGTATGGCTCTGTCTATGCTTAAAATTAAATTCTGTCCGTCAACAGCGCCCGAAGTAAAATTCATTTTAGCTAAAATTGGTCTTCCAAACGCATCATGAACCTGCACGGCAACACCTTCTTTTCCTCCTAAAAGCCTGTTATAATAGCCTTCCAGACCAAAATATCCTTTATCAGTTCCGCTGTCATCTTTTCCGACAAAACCCAAAAGATGCGCAGCCATAGAGCTTTCTGGATAAAATCTTTCATACTCTTTATCAAAACCTATTCCGGCTAAATTATAGCTGTCTATTTTTTGCTTTGCCTCTAAGTTCACTCCTGATTTTAACGGAACCCAAAATTTATCCAAAGAAAGATTTGCACTTATCGAAGCAATGTCTGCATCTAAAATTGAGGCTAAAATGCCAATAACTTCTTTTTTATTTTTTATTTCCTTTGGGTTTGCAAACACCAAATATGTAATTTTATTAGCTGCTATAGGAAATCCGTCAGAAGTTTTTATCACTCCTCTTTGGGGTGAAATTTTTATATTTGTTCCGTATTGCGCCTGTCCCAGAGCCGATAACTCTTTAGCCTTAACAACCTGCCAATAAAATAATCTTGCGATTATTAGTAAAAAGAAAAAAACTATTCCAATAAATACAAATCGGTATCTCCATGTCATTGTTTTATAGCAACCGGCACCTTTTGATTTAAGACAAAATCGCTTTTGCTGTCAACAAATCCTAGAGTATATGCTTTTTGAGAAACGCTTGTTAAAGAAGCCATTGTATAAAGTTTTTCCGCGGTAATCGAGTTTTCCAACTTATATTTATCAAGTTCTTCCCCAACTTTTCCCAAAACCACACCCGAAGTTGAAATATTATTGGAAATAAATATTCTCACAACAGATAGAGTCAAAATTACAAATACTAATGTCGCAATAATTAATACCGGCTTTTTCATATTTAATTTTTTTCAAATACTCTTAGCTTTGCGCTTCCTGCCCTGGAATTTTCTTCTAATTCTTTTTTTGTCGGCGTAACCGGTTTTTCTGTTATCATTCTTCCCATATTTTTTTTCTCAAAGTCCTTAAAAATTCTCTTAACTATTCTATCCTCAAGAGAATGAAAACTAATAACGACTATTCTTGCCTTTCCTCTCAAAAGATAAATTGCCTTAGGAAGCGCCATTTCCAAATTTTCAAGCTCTTCGTTTACCGCTATTCTTAAAGCCTGAAATACCCTTTTATTTACTAAATTTTTAGTAAAGTCAGATGCATCACCCCTTATTCCATATGCTTTCTCGATAATCCCCGAAAGCTCTGTCGTTTTCTGAATCGCTTTTACTCTACGGGACTTAACAATACCCTTAGAAATGGCAAAAGCACGATGTTCCTGACCAAGTTTATTAAATAAATCATAAAGTTCTCCTTTCGTTAAAACATTTACAAGAGTTTCCGCCGTAACGCCTAAATCCTTATCCATCCGCATATCAAGCGGCCCCTCTTTTAAAAAACTAAAACCTCTTTCGGCTGTATCTATTTGATAAGAAGAAACTCCCAAGTCAAATAAAATCCCCGAAACCCCCTCAAAATTATTTAAATGTGCTATTTTCTCTATATTTCTAAAATTATCTTTTATTAACGTCAATTTGAAATTTGAAATTTGAAATTTGAAATTTTTTTCAACATAATCTAAAGCTTCTTCATCTACATCAATTCCTAAAACGATTCCTCCCCTATCTAGTATCTCCCCCGTGTGTCCTCCGCCCCCAAGCGTTGCATCAATATATTTCTCGTTTTTTTTAACTTGCAAAAACTCTATTGCTTCTTCTAAAAGCACAGGTACGTGAAATTTATTCATCGCCTTTTTTACTCTTTTCTTTTTCTACAAGTCTTTGAGAAATAGTCTCTATATTTTTTTCAAGGAACTTTTGATACTCAAGCCATCTGTTGCTATCCCAAAGCTCAACATATCTTGATAAGCCTAGGAATACGACATTATCTTTAATTTTTGCAAATTCTCTAAGATAGCCTGGTAATATAAACCTTCCTTTATTGTCAAGTTCAACACTCGTTGCTCCCCCGAGTAAAAACCTTTGTGTTTCTCTTGTATCCTGTTCAATAAAAGGCCTTCCTTCTGTGCCCTCAAGTAAGGCTTTCCAGTTTTCTTCCGATACAATAATAAGCGAGTTTTCATAGCCAAAAGTTACAATAATTTTATCTCCCAAAACTTCTCTGAATTTTTTGGGTAACGCGCTTCGGCCTTTGTTGTCAATTTTTCCATCATGTTGTCCTATTAACATATCTTTAACCCCAGGTAAACTGGGGCCTGCCTAATGTGTCCCACTATTTCCCAATTTGTCCCACTTTCTATCATTTTGCGCCGATTTTCAGAGTGTGTCAAGAGGTAAACAGGGGTTAATAGTGGACAAAAACTATATAAACGCTACCTATAGTGATGTTTGTGAAAATTCTTGGAGAAACCTTTTGCTTATTCGCTTACAGAGGTAAGTACTTGTTCTGCCTGATAAACTTTTCCATCAGTTTTAGTTATTTTAAGAAGTATTTTTATATTAGAAACATCCTCGTCATAATGGCAGGTGTCCGAACAGGTTCCTAAGGTAATTTCTTTTTTAACGGGTTTTTTAGTTAAATCTAACTGCCCTATTGCTCCTCTTGGGATATCGCCTTTGGAAGTATAGGAAAGTTCATATTCAATAGCTGAAATTCCTACTGCATTTGCAAGCGCAACAATTACTGTTTTTCCTTCAACTCCTGTTTTGAGAGTAAGACCCAGTGAATCTGCTGTAATTGTCGGTACTGGGATTTGCGTTGGCAACGCAACTGTATCCTGATTATTTTGATTATTGGAAGACTTATTCATCAAGAGGAAAAATCCTAGGAAAACAACGACTAAAATAACAACTCCTCCTGCAGATACTAATTTTTTATTATTTAAAAGTTCTTTCATCTGATAAAATCAGCATATCCAAAACTTTTCTTAGTGTCAAGCTGTATTTATACTCCGATGGATGTCACAGATCCCAAGCTTAACAGAAAGAAACTACATTAGAATTTATCTTGAATCAGCTTAGCCCACCTTAGAGGTGGGATAGATATGACACTTCGGGAAATTTAGCTCCGCGTAATACCTGTCCGCTTCTGGAAATGGCGATGTTAGAAACTAATTACAATAAATAGTATTTCTGTAGAAAATCACCTAAAACGTTATTAACTTCTTCAATTGATTTAGGATTATAACGATAATCATGCTCTGAATCCAGTTCATAAAGTTCTTTTGGTTGCGAAGCAAGACTATATGCATCCTTAACTGCTTGTGGAGGAACTAAAACGTCTCGTTTACCATATATAAAGAGTTTAGGTTTAGTTGATTTTTTTAAACTTTCTGTCATATCGTATCGAATTTGATCCTCAAAAAAACTGTATGGCAACTCAAATCGTTTTTCCTTTGGACCACCGCCGGGCGGCAGGTCTCTTGTTGACACGATGTATCCTTTTTTCTTCCATTCTTCCCCTGCTCCATTCCTATAACCCTTGTGGTATAAATGTGACATTATAGACGCAAAAGAAGTTATATTGGGGTTAGTAGTTCCCGCTAATATAGCCATACTTCCACCTCTACTATGACCCATTACAAAAGTTGGCTTATTTCCGTAATATTTAATAAGCTCATTAATTGCCTTAATATAATTTGTCACATTATAAAGTTTAATATCTCCCTTACTTTCCCATGTTCCGGGAGGATCAAAAGATAAAGCAAAATATCCCATGATTGCCAAATATTTAACATGACTTTTCATATGGAAGTAATCCTTTGTATCAAGTTTTCCCGGGAGAACTAGAGCTAACTTTTTTGATTCTGAATCGCCTTGTGAATAAGTAGCTAGCTGGAAACTTTCTGTTTTAATTAAATTCATAAAACAATTATAGCAGAAGAAATTTGAGGTTAATTTGCTTACCCTTCTGAAGCCTTGGCGAAAGAGAAACGTTAGAACCTATTGCGTAGAAGAATTACTTGGATACCATTCTACCGTTATGTGTTTACGAATAGAACCTCCAGTAATATAAATACTTTGTTTTTCTATGGTACGTTCTACAGTGGATGGCATAATTGGAACCTGACGTTCCATTGTTCTTCCGTCCAACTCACCAGCAGAAATCATTAGTTGCTTTTGGAGCGCGTATACTCTAGCTACGTCATTGTCAATAATGGCAACCGTGACTCCAGCTGCAATATCTCCATAGTAGACATTATCACCCGGTCCAAGCTCTCTTAAGACTTGGCTTGTGTCTGATTTTCCCAAATTTATTTTTCTTTCTATTTCTCGCCACATACTAGTGCTATAGGATACTACATTTTTGATGTTAAGTCAACTCTGGGGCTGATTTGTTCCGCGGAATGGACGATGTTGGAGCCTATTTTAATTTCTTCTGAAAATATTCTTGAAGGTTTTCTGTTTTTATTCTTTCCTGTTTTGCGGTGTCGCGGTCTC
>JBBUCX010000042.1:0-6661 GCA_038057595.1 Patescibacteria group bacterium | reverse complement strand
GAAGAAGGAGTTATTAGGCTTTCCTCGTTTGACCAGATAAGAAGAGAAATAGCAAGACGCGCCCTTGAGCTTTTAATAAAAGATACAAGAATCCAGCCTTTTAGAATTGAAGAAATTGTTAATGAAACAAAAAAAGAAGTTGAAAAAGTTATGCTTGAAGAAGGAGAAAAATTAGCTCATGAAGTCGGAGTATTTAATCTTTCAAGAGATTTATTAACAATTTTAGGAAGATTTAAGTTTAGGACATCTTATGGGCAAAATTTAGTTGTCCATACTCTTGAGGAAACAAAAATAGGAATCCATATTGCAGAGGAAGTCGGGGCAGATGTAAACGTTGTCCGTTTGGGCTGTTTGTTTCACGATATTGGAAAGGTTGTTGAAGGGGAAGGAAGTCACGTTACTTTGGGCGTTGATCTTTTAAAAAGATTTAATATCCCGGAGCCGATTGTAAACTGTGTTGCCGAACATCATGAAGATAAACCGTTTTCTTCAATCGAATCTGTAATTGTTCATATTGCCGATGCGATATCAGGGGCAAGGCCGGGCGCAAGATATGAAGATGTTGAAGGATACGCCAAAAGACTTACGGAGATGGAAGAAATTGCCAAAAAACATGATGGAGTTGAAGATGCCTATGCATTTGAGGCAGGAAGAGAGTTAAGGGTAATAATTAATCCTGGGAAGTTAGATGATGCGCAAACTACCGTAATTGCCGCAAAAATAAGAGAAGAAATAAGTAAGTCACAAGCAGTTCCCGGTGAAATAAAAGTTACGGCAATTCGTGAGTTTCGGGCTATTGCTACCGAGTTTTCCTCCTAAACTACCTTTTTAATCACTGTTTTTATTAGATCCTAAATTATATTAATTACCCCAGGTATACATGTATACCTGGGGTAGTCTTGAGATAAGATCGGTATTATAACTTCTAGATAAAATTGACCTCTTTTGTTATATTGACAAATCCTAGTTTAGATTGTATTGTTAAGCTAATTTAAAAATGAAAAAGTCCGCCTAAGCTTACTTTAAAGCTTTTCAGAACTATACGTTCACGCTTTAAAGGGCGCTTGAGCGGCGGATTTAAGAAATTCTAAGATTCGCTCGTTTAGAATAGCTTATCAAGAATTTCTAAAAGGGGGTGAAATAAATTGACAAAAAAAGATCTCGTTGAACTAGTTGCGAAAAAAGCCAATCTTACAAACAAAGCTTCGAAAGACGCAGTAGGTGCATTTCTTAACGGCGTTAGAGATTCATTAAAAAGAGGAGAAAAAGTTGTTATTACAGGATTTGGTACTTTTTCGGTTAGAAAAAGAGCAGAAAGACCAGGAAGAAATCCTAAAACCGGAGAAAGAATAATAATTGAGGCAAGAAAGGCACCAGGTTTTACTCCCGGAAAAACTCTTAAAAAAGCAGTCAGATAAATTAACTTAAAAAAATTTGCTATAATAAAGTTGTAATATGAATTTAAGACTTAGATCTGCTTTTTTTATTGTTTCGGGTTTTCTGCTTTTATTGTTTTTATATATAGAAAGATCTATATTAACTCCTTTTATATTAGCTGCCATTTTTGCCTATATTTTTAATCCATTAATAAATTTTTTCTCTAAAATATTTAAATTTCCAAGAGTTTTGTCAATAATATTGGTATATATTATTTTAATTTTCAGCGTCTTATATCTTGGTGGTCTTTTAACAAGAGAATTAATTAGAGAATCGGCAAGTATCAGAGAAATCGTATTAGACTATATTTCTTATTTAAGGTCGAATGTTAATTCTCTTCCACCCATAATTCAGCCTTTAATTTTCTATTATAGTGATTTTTCAAAATTGCAAATTCAAAGAATTGGCTTATCGGCATTTCCTATTTTCTCTTTGGCATTTTCCGGGATTTTAAATTTTTTTGTTTTTATTTTTGCAACGTTCTTTTTCTTAAAAGACAGCGAAAAATTTGTACATAGACTGCTTCTTGTTATTCCCGATGAAGAAAGATTAGAAATAACAGCGCTTATTAAAAAAATAAATACGGTTTTATCAAAATATTTAAGAGGTCAGATAATTTTAATAGTAAGCCTTGCAGTAATACTTTTTGCAGGATTTAGTTTTTTGGGAGTAAAAAATGCTCTTACTATTGCAATTCTATCCGCAGTTGCGGGAATAGTGCCGATGATTGGAACAATCACAGCCATAATTATAGGAACTTTTATTATAGTTGTTTCCGGCGGGTTGCAGAATTTTACTTTAGGAATAATGGAAACTATAGGAATTGTAGTTGGCATATATTACTTAGCGCAGTTAATCCAAGATTATATTATTTCTCCTTTTATTCTTGGTAAAGCAGTCAGGCTTCACCCGCTTGTTATTTTATTTGCTGCTTTGGCAGGAGGAAACTTAGCAGGAATAATGGGTCTTATTTTGGCTGTTCCAATTGCGGCAACCATAAAGATTATATTTGAATTTGCTTTAGACAAGATAAATCATAGAGATTATCTTCTTCGTAAAGCGGAATAAAAAATCTGCGGAAGGTGGTAAGCCAGATTCTGTTTCACCCCGCTTAGCGGGGTTAAGTTGTAATCTGTCTCAATGTGATGTTTGGTCACTTTGCCCCGATACAATCGGGATGCCCTCAATCTTTGATGCTCCCCTAAAGCAAGGTTTTAACGCATCTTTCGGAGGTTACAGCAGGTAGGATTGCCCGTTTCACTCCCACTCGTCTCTGTTGCTCTCAAGTTTTGTTAATTCAAAACCTGTTTCAAGCCTTATATGTGGGTTCACCCCGCTTAGCGGGGTAAAAGCTTGAAAACCAGCTATTGCTAGTCGGAGCTTACGCTCCGTCCCCGGCTTTAAACCTGTCTGGACTTTCCTGTACGTTCATGTAAACTGAACGTACTAACAACTCTCCTTCCACAGATTGGTTGTATTGTAGCAAAAATGTATCATAAATGCTAATTTTATAGTTAAAATTAGGTTTGACACAGCATTTTGTATTCACAATTCTTACATAAAATGTTTTTACTGCATTTGAAATCACTTTTTTCTATTTCACTAATTTTAGCAATTAAATCATCTTCTAATCTTTCCAGTTCCTGTTTTTTAAAAGTCATGGTTTTCTTGGAATTTCCTTCCAGAAAATGAAGCGTTAGAGTTATTTCTCCTGGATTATGGTTTAGAATACTATCTTTTACTTTTATTGCGGCAAGCGCGTAAATTTCCAGTTGAAGTCTGTGTGCTTTATCGGCTTTAGGATTATCCAAACCTGTTTTATAATCTATTATCTCAATGCCGCTACCTTTTTTATCTATCCTGTCAATCTTGCCTGAAACCTTCACGCCGTTTTTTAATAGAAATGAAAAAGACATTTCTATTCCCAAAGGTTTTATCGGAGGATTGCCCTCGGTTTTGTAAAATTTTTTAATAATTTTAACTCCTTCTAAAAACTGTTCCTTTTCGTGTTTTTTGTTTTCATATCCTTCATTTATCCATTCATACTTTAAAATCTCTAAGAATTTGTTTAATGAGGGAGGTTTATCTTCCAATACCAATTTATAATAGTGATAAAGTGTATTATGGAGTGAAATTCCAAAGCTCTGCACGAAAGATTTAGGAGTCGGAATATTTAGAATCACTTTAGCCCTGTAATGTAGGGGGCAGATATCAAACATTTGCAGGTTAGAATAGGTAATACGATTTATTTTAAGAGGAGTTGTTTTTTCTTCCTTTTTTTGCGGCTTTTGGTATGAGGATAATTGTTTTACAAGCGGTAATTTTTTTGTATTGTTAAAGATTTTTTCTTCCAACATAAATTTTGGTAAGCTTTCATAGATAAATGGAGAAAGTTTTTTTGTTCTTTTGCCAATCCCGTAATAATCCGAAGCTGTAAAATATAATATTTCTTTAGCCCGGGTCATCCCAACATAAAAAAGTCTTCGTTCTTCTTCCAGATGAAAATCTGCTTTTTCTGGTAATTTTTCTTTTATAATTCCTCTGGGAATAGGAATTTTTTCACTTCTTTCTTTGGTAGGAAAACGCTCTGAAACAAGATTTATTAAAAATACGACCTTAAATTCAAGTCCTTTGCTTGAATGTACTGTTAATATATTAACAGCATTTCTATCTTTGATATCTATATTTACCGCCGAGGGACTTTCACCCATTTGCAGCATAAGATTTAGCCATTCGATTAAAATATAAATATTGCTGTCTGCTCTTTCTGTTTCAAACGTCTTAACACGGTCAAAAAATTTTGCTATGTTTTGAATTCTTTGCTCTTGAGATAAAGAATTTATATTTTGAAAAGTTTTAAAAAGCCCCGAATCGACTAGAAAATAATAAAGAATTTGTCCGGCGGATTCTTTTTTGCTTTTTTCCAAATGTTTCTTAACCATACTTGTAAAATTATCAATTTTATTTTGTGTACTCTTACTTAAGAAGTTTAAATTTTTTTCCTGAATTGTCTCAAAAAGTGACAAATTTTTTTTCTTGGCAGAACTTAAAAGATAACTTAATTCAATTACCGGAAAGTTAAAGATATTCATAGAAAGCACCCTAAATAACGAAACCGTATCGAAGAGATTTGTCAAAAATGTAAGATATGCTATTAAATCTTTTATTTCCTCTTGTTGAAAAAGATAACCTGTTCCTAAAAATTGATAAGGAATTCTGTGTCTTTGAAGTGCAGCTGATACGCTTTGTGAATGATTGTTTGCTCTTACCAAAATCGCAATTTCTTTATAGTCATAATTATTTTTTAATTTTTTAATTTCCTTGGCAATTTCATCTGCCTCATCTTCTGCCCTTTGTGTATGAATTAGTTTTATATTCTTTCCATTTTTTCCCGCGGAGCGGGATCCGCCTTTGGCGGAAAGTTTTTTATTAATGTTTTCTGCAATTTCTAACCTGTTAGGATTATTATGCTGGATTAAGTTATATGAAGCGTCCAAAATTGTTTGAGAAGACCTATAATTATTATTTAAGACAATAACTTTTGTATTAGGGAAATTATTTCTAAATTGCAAAACATTCGATACGGCAGCGCCTCTAAACCGATAAATTGACTGATCATCATCTGCAACAACTGTAATATTCTTATCTTTTCCGGCTAAAAGCATTGCAAGTTCGTTTTGGCTAAAATTTGTATCCTGAAATTCGTCGACCATTACATATTTAAATTGTTTTTGATATCTTTTTAATATATTGGATCTTCGTCTTAATACAAGAAGAGTATTTGAAATTAAATCCGAAAAGTCCATTACAGATTCTTTTATTTTAATTTCCTCATATTTTTTATACGCATTTGCAAGTTCAAGATACTGTTTTTTTTCTTCTTCCGACTTTTGTTTTTTTGCCCATTTTAAATATTCTTCCCAGGTTATATCTTCGTCTTTAAGCCTGGAAAAATGAGTTAATAAAGCGTCTAAAAATTTGGTTGGGTTTCCGAGTGGTTTAAATATTTTTAAATCCAAATCAAAAAGATGCCGGCGGAGTAGAAGAACGGACTCGGATTCGGAAATTAATTTATAGTTAGGGTCAAGCCCGATTGTATATGCTTCGTCGCGTAAAATCTTATCGCAAAACGAATGAAAAGTATAAATCCCTAAGTTTGTATAGCCATATGGCAAAAGAATATCAACTCTTTCCTGCATTTCAAACGCTGCTTTCTCTGTAAAAGTTAATGCAAGAATGTTTGAAGAGGGAATTTTTCTATCTATAATTAAGTTTTTTATCCTTTCCGTAATTACGGTTGTTTTTCCTGTCCCCGCCCCTGCAATAATAAGAAGCGGTCCTTTGCCATGATTTACCGCTTTAAACTGATGAATATCAAGCTTAACATCCTTTTTCATCAGAGGTATTGTATCATAGGAATTTAAACATTTAAGTTTACTCTACGATAACTGTACCTGTCTGACTTGCGTTAAGATGATTATGGTAAGTGTATTTTCCAGTCTTTTCAAAAACAACAGAAACACTCCCACCGTCATCAAAATTGCCAAGATTTAAGAATGGCCATTTAAGATGTGTTGGATGAGAAGCAGAATTTACGCTAACAGCTCCTCCGCTTTTATTGGTCCATACAACTCTTTGTCCTGTTTTTATGGTAACTGTTTGTGGTTCAAATCCAGAGCTTGTAACAGTTACGTCTGTTCCTTGAGCTGGTTGTGCTTGTGTAGGTGTAAGGCTTTGATTTTGCGTATCTTGTGTTTGACTGTTATTACCTGCGTTATTATTAAAAAGCATAAATGCCCCTGCTGTAATAACGACTACGAGCAGTGCTACTAAAATTAATTTATTATTCATTTTTCACCTCCTTTCGTAATTTTACTTTCCAGATTTTTTGTTGCGTTTAGTTTTTGCCCGATACTTGACAACCCGGATGAAACATTTCCAAACTGTGAATAGGTATTATTTATGTGTTTTCCTAAAATTGACATATTATCGTCAACTTTTGCGTAATCTATTTGTACACTTCTTAAAAGCGCAAATAATTCCTTTGATTTACTTTCGATTTTTTTACCTTCGAATGAAAGAAGAATCGTTTGAAGGTGAGCATATAAGGTGGAGGGGGAAACCATATACACTCTTAACTTTCTGGCATAATCTAAGACATCCGTTTGATTAACAACTTCTTAGTATACGGATTCACTTGGAATATACAATAAAGCAAAATCCA
>JBBUCX010000041.1:4125-7690 GCA_038057595.1 Patescibacteria group bacterium | reverse complement strand
TAAACGCTATCCGCTAATTTATGAATTATATCGTCACACACACATCGCCTGACATGGATGCAATTACATCTGTCTGGCTTTTGAAAAAATTTTTAGGAGGCTGGGATAAGGCCGAAGTCAAATTTGTTCCGGCAGGAGACAGGCTTTTACCTCTTCCTAAAAATGATAGTTTCGAGTATGCAATAGAAAAAAAGGGAAAAGACGAATATATTCATGTAGATACAGGAATGGGTCCTTTAGATCATCATCAAACAGAAAGCGATAAGGTTTGCGGAGCGTCTTTGACTTTTGATTTTGTTAAAAAGGGTTTGGTAAACGTTAAGCCTTCTATAAATAAAGAAAAACTGGAGGCTTTAGAAAGAATTGTAAATTTTGTTGTAGAAGTAGATCATTTTAAAGAAATTTTTAGACCGGAACCTCTGGCTGATTATCACGATTTTTCTGTTGTTAATATTTTAGACGGATTAAAATTATTAAGACCAAATCAAGATACGTTTTATGTTGATTATATCTGCGATTGCTTGGACGCAATTTTAAATGATTTTGAAAATAAGATTTGGGCGGAAAGAGAAATTAAAGATATAGGAATTGAATTTAAAACAAAATGGGGAAAGGGTTTAGGGATTGAATCAATTAATGATTCGGTTATCAAGCTTGCCCAAATTATGGGATATGTTGTAGTTGTAAGAAGGGATCCAAGGAAAGGATACGTAAGAATAAAAGCAAGGCCCAATGAAAAGGATAAGGATGGAATAGATCTAACTTTGGCTCACGAAAAACTAAGCAAAATGGATCCAAACGCAACCTGGTTTTTGCACGTATCCAAAAAAATGCTTTTAAACGGAACGCCGAAAAATCCCAAAATGAAGCCGACAAAACTCAAACTCAATGATATAATGGAAGTATTAAAATCAGTTTAAAGTTCATAAAGTTTTTAAAGTTATAAAGTATGAATGATTGTGTTTTTTGCAAAATAAGAGACAGAGAAATTCCGAAAGAATTTACTTATGAAGATAGCGATATAATGGTTTTTCCGGATATTCATCCTATAAAACCAATACATCTTTTAGTTGTATTAAAAAAACATGTTAAAGATTTTTTAGATCTTGAACCTAAAGATTTAGAAAAAATTTCAAAAACAATAAAAAAAATTGTAAAAGATAAGAAACTTGAAGGAAAAGGTTACCGCTTAGGAATTAATGGAGGCGGAGCCCAAATTATAGAACATTTACACGTTCATTTAATGAGTCCGTTTGGAAAACAAGAAAGATAACCCGACTATTCTTACCGTTCGCCTTTAGGTACTATTCGTACGCGGCTCACGGAGCGAATTATGTCGGGCAGGAGGAGGTGTTTTATTATGGTAGTTGTTAAAAAAATGCCTGGAGACTCTGATGAGGCATTAATCAGAAAATTTTCAAGAAAAGTAATGTCTGAAGGGATTTTGCAGGAAGCAAAAAGGCGAGAGTTTTATTTAAAACCCTCTTTGGCCAGAAAACAAAAAGCAGAGGATGCAAGAAAAGCAAAAAGAGTGCCAAACGCTTAATTTATGCAAAAAATTTCAGTACCTATTTTTGTTGAAAGCAGATATAAAATTAACAGGAAGCGTATCAAACAAACTGCACTTAATGTTATAGAAAAAAACGAGATCGTAGGCCCGGTTGAAGTTTCCGTTGCTATTGTCGGGGATAGAAAAATGAGGGAGCTTAGTAAAAAATATAAGGGAGAGGATAAAACAAGAAATATTTTATCTTTTTCTCAAACCGAAGGAGAAGCGATTAAAACTCCAACAGATGTTTTAAGACTTGGCGATATTGTTTTGTCATATCCCCAAGTGATTAACGATGCTATTAGAGATGAAATGCTTGTTGATGATAAAGTTGATGAGTTAGTAGAGCACGGGCTTATGCACTTATTAGGATTACACCATGAGTAGATACGAATGCATCCGAATTTTTACTCCGAATGTATCCAAATATTTGGGTCGATTCGGACTAATCATTCGACAAAATTAGGATTCAGTTATGGTTTTTTATAGAAAATACAGACCCCAAAAAATAGAAGATTTAGATAATAAAGAGGTTAGACAAAGCTTATATTCTTTGCTTACAAACTTTTCTTTTGAACCAGACCCTCGCTTGTCAAGCAAGCGAACTCCGTCGCTTCGCTCGTCCGTTCACGCCTTTTTATTTACAGGTCCAAAGGGTTTGGGAAAAACATCGAGTGCTAGAATTGTTGCAAAAGTTATAAATTGTGAAAAACACCTGCCTCGCGGCAAGGCGGGCAAAAATATAAAAGGAAAATTAAATGAAAAAGAAATAGAACCTGATAATAAATGCAGTCAGTGCGTATCAATTACAAACGGAAATAATTTAGATGTTTTAGAAATAGACGGCGCGTCAAATAGGGGAATAGATGAAATAAGAGATTTAAAAGAAAAAATAAATCTTGCTCCATTTAAAGCTTTTAGAAAAATCTACATTATAGATGAAGTCCACATGTTAACAACAGAGGCGTTTAACGCGCTTTTAAAAACGCTGGAAGAGCCCCCAAACCATGCTGTTTTTATTCTTTGCACAACAGAACCGCAGAAAGTTCCGGCAACAATAGCATCCAGATGTTTTAGGGTTAATTTTACAAGAGCAACAAGCGAGGAATTAGTCAGGTCGCTTTTAAGGATTGTAAAAGCAGAAGATATAAAAATAGAAAACCCGGCGCTTTTAGAAATCGCCAAACTTTCCGACGGAAGTTTTAGAGACGCTTCAAAAATTTTAGAAGAAGTCTTGAATTTTGCAGGAAGGAAAAATATAACCGCTGATTTAGTAAACGAAAAATACAATATGCTTGGAATTGGACAAAGCGTTTCGGAAATGCTTGAAGCATTGGCAAAAAAGGATATGAAAAAAGGATTTCTGATTTGTCAAAATTTGGTAAAACAGGGAATGGATTTTAAATATTTTATCGAGCAGCTTGTAGAAAGGCTCCACTTAATGCTTCTTATAAAAGTTGGAGCTGAACAAGCTCCCAGCACTTTCAAAGGAGAGACTTTTGAGAGCTTAAGCGTTGGTGATATTAAAAAGCTTTTCGAACTTTTGTCTGAAAGCTATCAGGATACAAAATTTGCGGTTTTACCTCAAGCGCCTTTAGAACTTGCTGTTTTGGAATGGACAGAGGGTGGGAATGAAGCCGGAAGCTTATTGCACGCTGAAAGTGACGCTCAGCAGGTGTTATCTAACCAAACACAGTCTCAAGCTTTGCTAAGTGTAAATCGACAATTAGATAAAAGTGGTAATTCAAAGCCTTCAATGTCGATTTCCAATTCACTTTCAGGTGGACAATCTTCCGGCTTCTTTTTGAATTTGATAAATGAAGTAAAAAATCATAATAATCTTTTGGCAGGGGTTTTAAGGGGATGTCGCGCAAAAGAAATTAAAAACGGAAATTTAGAAATTATCGCGCGTTCAAAATTTCATAAAGAAAAACTGGAAGAGGAAAAAGCAATCAAAATCTTAGAGGAAGCAGCAAAAAATTTATCAAATAAAAAAATAAATGTTAAGATATTATT
>JBBUCX010000041.1:2568-4025 GCA_038057595.1 Patescibacteria group bacterium | reverse complement strand
ATGAATAATCCATTTTCACAACTTGGCGAACTCAAAAAAATGAGAGACCAGGCAATGCAAATTCAAAAAGAATTGCAGGGAGAAGAAATAAACGTAGAAAAAAACGGCGTTGAGATTTTAATAACCGGGGATCAAAAAATTAAAGAAATCAAAACAAACGGCAGAGACGATAACGATATTAAAGAAGCAATTAACGAAGCAGTTAAAAAATCCCAGGAAGTTGCCGCAAGAAAACTTGCTTCAATGCAGGGAGGTTTGGGCGGACTTTTGGGCGGTGGTTCATAATGATTCATCCTGTTAAATAATTTTAAATCAATTTATGTTTTATTATAATTATATTTTAAGGTCAGACGTAGATAATAAATTTTATACAGGATATACAAAAGATTTAAAATTAAGATTTAAGTAGCATCAGAATGGTAAAGTAGATTCAACAAAAAGAAGAGGAAGAATGAAATTAATTTACTATGAGGCCTGTTTAAATCAAAAGGATGCAATCAGAAGGGAGAAGTATTTAAAGACCTATTTAGGTAAAATGTTTTTACGAAATAGGCTTAAATCTTATTTAACAGGATGAAGATTTTTAGCGGAAGTTCGAATAAACCTTTAGCAGAAAAAATAGCAAAACATTTAAATCTAACGCTTTCACCTTTAGAGATTTTTGTTTTCCCGGACGGAGAAAAAAGAATCACAATAGAAGAAAACGTTGTTGATATGGATTGTGTTGTTATTCAGTCTACCAATTCTCCTGTTGATGGCAATTTCATGGAACTTTTTATAACAGTCGATGGGCTTAAAAGATCAGGAGCTCATGTCGTTAAAGCTGTAATTCCATATTTTGGTTATCAAAGACAAGACCACATATTTAGACAAGGCGAAGCTGTTTCATTGCAAGTTGTTATAGAAATGCTCCAAAGTGTAGGGGCAACAGAGGTTTTTTCTTTTGATTTCCACTCAATAAAAATTCCGGAGTTTTTTAAAATCCCTGTCCATCATTTATCCGCTCTTCCTCTTTTTGCCAAAAGAATAGAGAAGGATTTTGATAAAAAAGATATAGTACTCGTAACTCCGGATATGGGAGGAATAAGAAGAATAAAAGAAATATCCAAAATCTTAGGCGGAGTTTCTTTTGCAACAGTTGTTAAGAATAGGGATTTAGATACCGGTAGTATTAACAATAGCGGTTTTACCGGTGATGTAAAAGGAAAAATAGCAGTTATGATTGACGATATGATTTCAACAGGAAATACAATGAGGAAAGCCGCAGACCTTCTTTTAGAAAATGGAGTAGTTGAAGTTTATGCTTTTGCAACACACGCTGTTTTTTCCAAAGAGGCAATCGGAATCCTGCAAAATTCTAAAATTGAAAAAGTTTTTGTTACAGACACTATTGAACTTTCGAAAGAAAAACAATTCCAAAAACTTGAAATTCTCTCCATTTCGGAAATTATTGCAAA
>JBBUCX010000041.1:0-2468 GCA_038057595.1 Patescibacteria group bacterium | reverse complement strand
CCTAAAGCGATACAAAATTTAATTGAGTCATTTGAAAAATTGCCGGGGGTCGGGCCAAAAACAGCTCAAAGGCTTACATTCTATCTTTTGCATGTTCCCCAGGGTGAGTTAGATAAGTTTGCTACTTCAGTTCAAAACCTTAAAAAAGAAACTATTTTATGTTCTAATTGTTTTATGATAGATGAAATAAATCCATGCAGTATTTGTGATAATAAAGTGAGGAACCATTCACTTCTTTGCGTTGTAGAACAGCCGCTAGATGTTTTAGCGCTTGAAAAAGGAAGAAATTACAAGGGCGTATACCATGTATTGCATGGTAAAATTGACCCATTAAATAATATCGGGCCCGATGAAATTTATATTCCTCAACTTATTAAAAGAGTAAAAGAGTCGGAAGAAATATCAGAAGTAATTTTAGCTACAAATCCGACAATGGAGGGAGAAGCAACGGCAATGTATATAGCAAAACAGCTTAAAAACGTCAATCCCCCGGCCTCGACAAGCGAAGCGGGGCGGGCAAATGTCAAAATAACCAGGATAGGAAGGGGTTTGCCTATTGGCGCGGATTTAGAGTATGCTGACGATGTAACACTTCAAAGAGCAATGGAAGGAAGGAGTCAGTATTAATGGATGCATCAAATATACAATTAGGGGAATTAATAGAAAAAGGCCAGAATGTAACAACAAACGCGGTTAAAACAACTGTCTCTGATACTGCCAATTCTGTTTCAGCTCAAATTGGGCTTAAAACCGAAGCCAATGCTAAAGCGCAAACACAAGCTCAAAACCAACCTCAAGATAAAGTCCAGCAACAGGGCGAATCAACGCAAGTCCAAACAGAAAGAACAAAAGAAATGGTGCGCGATTTTTACTCACCGTCTGATGATCTGGCTCAAAATAACCCGCAAGCTGCTGCAACAGAAGAACAGCAGTTGGCTCAAGTCAGGCAAAAACTGCATCAGGAGCAGCATGACGAAACTTATTACGAACCGCTTTTTGCCTATGAACATAACTTAAACAAAACCGAAAGCAAAGTAGAGGAGCTGGAAAGAGAAGAGAAGCAGGAAATGCAGGAATTACAGCAAAAAGAAGCGGATAAACCCCCGCCGCTTGCTGTCCAAAGAGCGCAGACGCATGTTGAAGTAAATCCGGGAATAGCAGGTTAAAAATATGCTAAAACTGTATAACACATTAACGCACCAGGTAGAAGAATTTAGGCCTCAAAATAAAGAAAAAGTGAGCATGTACACTTGCGGCCCGACAGTTTACGACCACATGCATATTGGAAACTTAAGAACTTTTGTATTTTCCGATGTGCTATTCAGGGTGCTTCAATACAACGGATTTGATGTCAAATCGGTTCAAAATATAACTGACATTGACGATAAAATTATCAAAAGAGCAAAAGAACAAAACAAAACAATTACGGAAATTTCCGAAGAGTTTACAAAATATTTTCTGGAAGATGTTAAAAAACTAAACATAATAAAACCCCTACATCAGCCCAAGGCAACAGAGTACGTAGAAAAAATGGTTAATTATATCAATATACTATTGGAGAAAGGCTATGCCTATAAAGAAGCTGATGGCTCTTTGTATTTTGATATTTCCAAATTTTCAAATTACGGAAAGCTTTCAGGTTTGGAAAAAAGGCAGTTAAAAACCGGTACAAGAATTTTGTCGGATGAATATACAAAAGAAGATGTGCAGGATTTTGCGCTTTGGAAAGCGGTTGGTGATGACGAAGTCGGTTATCCTTCGCCGTGGGGAAAGGGAAGACCTGGCTGGCACATTGAGTGCAGTGTAATGAGTCAAACGCTTTTAGGAAATAAAATAGATATTCATACAGGCGGAGTTGATTTAATTTTTCCTCATCACGAAAACGAAATTGCGCAAAGCGAAGCAAAAACAGGGGAGAGTCCTTTTGTAAAATATTGGGTTCACGGAGCGCATATGTTAGTTGATGCTAAAAAAATGAGCAAAAGTCTTGAAAATACGTATACGGTTGATGATGTTATAAAAAGGGGTTTTGATCCTTTGGCTTTAAGATATTTATATCTTCAAACTCACTACAGGCAGGAGATGAATTTTACTTTTGAAGCCCTGGAAGCGGCGCAAAACGCGCTTAATAGATTAAGAAAAGAAATAGCAGGTTTCGATGAGCCCAAAATTGGCTGCGCAGAATTTGAAGAAAATTTTTTAGATGCTATAAATGATGATTTAAACATGCCCAAAGCCCTATCTGTTGTCTGGAAAGTTTTGGCCTCAAGTTATCCTAAATCCGCAAAAGCCGAAACTTTATTTAAATTTGACCAAGTTTTAGGATTGTCGCTTAAAAACTCAAAACAAATACTTCAAAAACAGGAAAAAGAAATGCCAAAGGAAGTCCAAAAATTACTGGAAGAAAGAGAAGTGTTGAGAAAAGTAAAAAAATATAAAGAAGCAGATAAAATTAGGAATAAAATTAT
>JBBUCX010000040.1:0-9182 GCA_038057595.1 Patescibacteria group bacterium | reverse complement strand
TTTTGGAACAGCTATTCCTGGGACTCAAGGAAATGCGGTAATTTTTGGGCACTCAACATTACCCCAGCTTTATAACGAGAAAGATTATAAAACTATTTTTAGTAATCTTTATAAACTCTCAATCGGAGACGAAATAATTGTAAATTCCGGTAACCTAACTTATAAATATATTGTTGAAAATGTCGTTGTTGTTGATCCGGATAATACAAGCATACTTGAGCAAAATTACGACGACAGTTTTTTAACTCTTGTTACCTGTACTCCCCCCGGTACGATTTGGAAAAGACTGGTGGTGAAAGGAAGGATTGAAAAAATATGATAGATAGGCTTTTATGGCAAAGAATCATTTATGGTTTTTGGCTGAAAATTCGTAGAATTATAATAGGGTTTTTGTTTTTTATATACATGACTTTAAGAACCGGATGGAAAATTGCAAAAAATCAAATAAAAAAATTTTATTATTATGATTGACGAAAACCATTTGGCAATTAACGCCATAAGAAAAAAGCTTTTAGGAAAACAATTAAGATATAAAGAAATCTTTGCCATAATGGATGAGATTTCCAAGAAAAAATTTGGGGACATTCTAACAACTTATTTTGCCGCATCAGGTTACTCAAAAGGATTTTCAAATCAGGAACTTTACTACTTAACAAAAGCAATGGTTGAAACCGGAGAAAAATTAGAATTTAAAGGAATAGTTGCGGATAAACACTCAATTGGAGGAGTTCCCGGCACAAGAACAACGCCTATTGTTGTTGCCATTGTTGCAGCAGCCGGTTTTAAAATTCCTAAAAGCTCGTCCCGCGCCATAACAACACCCGACGGAACAGCCGATGACATGGAAGTTTTAGCGCCTGTGACACTTTCCAAAAAACAAATTTACGAGGTTGTTGCTAAAACAAACGGCTGCATTGTCTGGGGAGGAAGTTTTAATTTAGCCCCAGCCGACGATATTATAATCCAGGTTGAAAAACCTCTTTCGTTTGAAAGTTTTGATAAAGTTTTGGTTTCGATAATGGCAAAAAAAATTGCCTTTGGCAGTAACCACGTTGTCATTGATATCCCCTGGGGGAAAAGCGTTAAAGTTCATAGCCTAAAAGATGCGGAAAACCTAGGGAAAAAATTTGTTTTCCTGGCAAAAAAATTCAAAATAAAATTAAAGCCCTTAATCCACAGGACCGACGAACCTGCGGGAAGAGGAATTGGACCGGTACTTCAAATCAGGGAGGCTCTAAGGGTTTTGCAGCAAACTAAAAATAGACCCTTAGATTTAGAGATTAGGGCGCTAAATTTATCAAGTAACTTATTAGAACTTTGTCTTTCCGACTCTGACAAAGAATTAAAAAAAGAAATAAAAGATATTTATGGCAACGCTTTTGGCTGGGCCACTGACCTTTTACAGTCCGGCAGGGCTTTTGAAAAATTCAAAGAAATTGTCAAAGCCCAAGGCGGAAACCCAAATATTAATAGCGAGTCTTTGCTTTTAGGAAAACATGTTTTTGAAGAAAAAGCGGACAAAGGCGGAGTTATTAAAGAATTAAACAGCAAACATATTACAAGTATTGCAAAAATTTTAGGCGCTCCCAAACAAAAAAGTTCTGGAATTTATTTAAATAAAAAAATCGGAGATAAAGTTAATAAAGACGAAACTATATATACACTTTTTAGCGAAAATGTGTATAATCTTAAAGAAGGAAAAGAGTCTTTGATTAATTTTCCGATTGTTAAATACGAATGACCCATTCGACTTTGCTCAGGGTCATAGTGAGTGAAATCGAACTATGAAGAAAATATACATAAGTTTAGTAATTCTAACAGTATTTTTAACCATAACTTTGCTTTGGTGGCAAAACGGGCTAAAACCGGTAACTTCATACAATTCTTCTGCAAAAATATTTGTTGTTGCAAAAGGACAAGGGGTCAGAGAAATTGCCAAAAACCTTAAAAACGAGGGCTTAATCAGAGATCAAATTGTTTTCTTTCTCTATACGAGATTTAATGGCATTGATAAAAAAATCCAGGCAGGCGATTTTAGACTCAACCCCTCAATGAAAGCAGCTGACATTGCCGAAGGCTTAACACGCGGAACTTTAGATATTTGGGTAACTATACCGGAAGGCTTAAGAGCAGAAGAAATCGCGGATCTTTTAAAAGAAAAAATGCCCTCATACGATGAGTCCTGGAGAGAAAACCTAAGACAAAACGAAGGCTATTTATTCCCGGACACTTATCTTATTCCAAGAGAAGCTGATGCAAATATGATAACTTCTCTTCTTAAGACTACTTTTGAAAATAGATACAAAACTTTAGACATATCAAAAACCACACTTTCTAAAAATCAAATAGTAATTATCGCTTCCCTTATAGAGCGTGAGGCAAAACATGATGAAGATAGAAAGCTTGTGGCAAGTGTAATTTTAAATAGATTTAATATCGGAATGAAGCTCGATATAGACGCAACTATTCAATATGCCTTAGGTTACCAAAAAGACGAAAAAAGATGGTGGAAAAAAGGCTTAACTGCAGACAATATTAAACTCAATTCAGCTTACAATACTTATAGAGTTGCCGGTCTTCCTCCGACTCCGATTTCAAACCCCGGTCTGGCGAGTTTAGAGGCTGCTGTTAATCCTTCTGATACAAATTATCTTTATTATATAAGCGATAGTAAGGGAATAAATCATTACGCGGAAACACTTGAGGAACACAACGCAAATATCAAAAAATACAACTTATAAAATTAATTTTTTACTCTTTTAAAAAATCTTCTTTTGGGAGGCGCTGTTTTTTCATTTGAGGCAGTTTCTTCTGGGGCTTTTTCAAACGGGGATTCCTCTTCCTCAACTGCATCTAAGCCGTATTCTTCCAAAAGATTTAAAAGTCCGTCTAGCCCTTGTTCGGAAAGTATTTTTAAAAGGTTCTTGCCTGTTCTTGTGCCAAGCAAAAAAACAGCGCCTCCGCCTATAATTAATCCCATTAAAAATCCCGAAGAAAATTTGCTGTCATGATTATTCATCTTTATGATGCTTATCTTTGTTTAAAATTTTTGCTAATTTTGCGCCTGTTTTAAGACCCATGGCAAGCGAGGAAAGAGAAGAAATCGGCTTGGAAACGCTTTCGGTTATTACTCCTGTGTCATCTAAGACTTTATTAGCTTTATCAATTGTTTTTCGAAGCTCTCTTAAAATAAAAAATACCTGGATGCCAAGAACTAAAAGGAGAATAGTCAAAACTATTATTACTAAAAATAGCACTGTTTGGGCAGGGTCAGTCATGCTAATAAACTTATCCTAAATTTATACTATTGTCAAGTCTTAGGCACTACGTTAACTTCTATTTTTTTTGTCGTTTCTTTTAGGAATTTATTAACAGCTTTAACTGTGATAGTTACTTTCCCTGGGAAAACAAAAATTACCTTTTGAAAATTTCCGCTCTCATCAACCGAAACCGCATTGGAGTTAACATAAACAGTTGCGTTTGAATCTGTTTTGCCAAAAATAGTAATTTGCGAAGAAGAAATTTGCGATAAATTTTTAGGGGAAGTTATGCTAAGAGGCGGGTTAATAACCGCGTACCTATATTGAAATAAAATATAGCTTAAAAAAATTAGAAAACTTAAAATTATAAAAAGAGCGCTTCGCCTTATTTTAAATTTAGAAATGGGAAATTCGTCCTCCCGTTCAAAGCCTTTTGGTAAAACGCGGTAGAGTTTTTCTCCTTCAAACTCCCTTCTAAAAATTGCCATTATTTCCTTTTCGTTAAGCCCCAGGAATTTGGCGTAATTTCTGACAAAGCCCTGGGCATAAGAAACTGACGGTAGTTTTTCATATTTGCCATCCTCAATAAATTCTAAAAACTCGCGCTTAATTTTTGTGCTTTTTGAAACATTTTCTAAAGTCAAACCTTTTTCAAGGCGTTTTTCTTTTAGCTTTTCTCCTGCTTTTGTCATAAAATTAGAGGCCTGCCCGCCATGCTTCGCAAGGCGATGCGGGCGGGTTACTTATTGATTTAAGTTGGCAATAAATTCTTCGGCGTCTCTAACTAACACATCCCGTGGCTTACTGCCCTCCTGCCTACTAACAGCGCCTATGTCTTCCAAAGTATCAAGAATCCTGGCTGCTCTTGAATAACCGATAGAAAGCCTCCTTTGAAGTAGCGACGCCGAGGCTTTATCGTGCTGACAGATAATTCTTATTGCCTCGTCTAAAAGCGTGTCTTTTCCATCAGGACCAAGCGAACCCATACCTTTTTTAACCACTAAGGGGTGTGCTAAAACTTCTTGTGTATATTCAACCGGCGGATTTTCCGCTTTTAGAAAGTCAACCAATCTTTTTACTTCCCTGTCCGAAACATAAGCTCCCTGGATTCTGGTTGGCTTAGCTTGGTCTGGCGGAATATACAACATATCTCCCCTTCCTAAAAGTTTTTCAGCGCCCGGCATGTCAATTATAACGCGGGAGTCAATCATCGAAGAAACATTAAAGGCAATTCTTGCCGGAATATTGGCTTTAATTAAACCCGTAATAACGTCAACGCTTGGCCTTTGGGTTGAAACTACCAAGTGAATACCCGTTGCTCTGGCCATTTGTGCAAGACGGGCAATTGCGTCTTCAACTTCAACCGGAGCATAAGCCATTAAATCGGCAAGCTCATCTACAAGAATTATAATATACGGCATTCTCTGAAAGCCCGCCAATTCATTATATGTATCAATGTTTCTAACCCCCTGCTCGGCAAAAGTTTTATATCTTTTATCCATTTCGCCCATTGCCCATTTAAGAGAGGCTAAAATCATATCAACTTCCACAATTACAGGTGTCATTAAATGCGGAATTCCGTTATAACCTGTTAACTCTACTCTTTTTGGATCAATCATAATAAGCCGCAGTTCATCGGGCGTTGCTCTAAAAAGGAGTGAAGCAATAAAAGAGTTAATCATGACTGATTTTCCGCTTCCGGTTGTGCCCGCAATTAAAACATGGGGCATTTTGCCGATATCGGCAATTAAAGGATTGCCCGAAACATCAAGACCCAAAGATACCGCAAGTTTGGATTTGTTTTTCTTCATTAAATCGCTTGATAACATGGTTCTTAAAGTTACAACTTCTAAACTTCTGTTAGGGATTTCTATGCCGACCAAGTTTCTGCCGGGGATTGGGGCTTCAATTCTGATTTGTCCTGTCGGAGCTTCGGTATTTAAAGCTATATCGTTTGTTAAGTTGGTAATTTTAGAAACTTTAATTCCCAAAGGCACTTGCAAAGCATACTGGGTAACAGCCGGACCTAAATTTACTTCAACAACTTTTGCGCCGATGCCAAAACTGCCAAGAGTTTCTTCGATTTTTCCGGCGATTTTTTTAACGTCCCCCCTGTCTGCTTTTTGCGAAGTGTCGCTTGAGAGCAAATCCAAAGGCGGCAAATGCCACATAGCGGCGTTTCCGGGAGTGTTAACAACCAGCTTATCCGAAATTAAAAGTCCGTCTTTTTTAATTGGCAAGGGGGTATTTATTTTTAAATCTTTGTTTTGTAAGGGTTTGTCTGTCATACCCTTTATTACCATTTGTTTATTTTCCAAAGCGTTAGGTTTTTTATGGAAAAAGGAAAGTAAACTCATGGGTACTAATTTTTGAATTAAATTTCCAATTGATGCTAAAATTGCAAATAATTCGTCAACCGATGTGTCAAACAAAACAACAAGCCCGACAAGAATTCCAGCCAAGTATACAAAAAAAGAGCCCAAAGGAGAAATTATCTCTGTCAACACGTTTTGTAAATAAATCCCTAAACTTCCTTCTTTGGAAAGTCCAAGCAAACTAAAGAAAAATATTAAAAACCCGACAATAACGTTTGGTTTGGAAAGAAAAAATTTTAGCTTTAAAAAGAAAAAGCCAAGTAGAATTAAAAGCACCGGAAAAAGAATTGCCAAAGCGCCAAAATAACTTACTAAATAGTCGTTAATAGAAATAAAAGAATCGCCGTTTCTGCTAAACGAGAGGCCGAATAAAATGCCGGAAAGCATGACCAAAAAGGCAAAAATAGAATAAACAGTATTCTTTTTTAACCTAATCTTAAACTTTTGTCTGGAATAATGCCTTCTCCTTTTAGCCATATTAAATATTATAGATATTTTGACCTTAGACTACAAGTTGCTGCTGACAAAAAAACTTGAAAATAATAATATCTATCCTTCCGTAGCTTCATGCGAAGGAGGATAGTGCCTTTGTTTGTCTTGAGCAAGCTAAAGTTGTTTTTGAAGGATTTGTTGCTACGCGTAGAGTTTGCTATGCTTGCCGAGCATTACGAAAATTGCTTCTTCTTTAAGGACTTGTATATACAATGCTCGCCAATCTCCTGTCACGTTTATGCTCCTAAAGCCTTTATAATTTCCGGATAATTGATGGTTGTTCAGTTGTGGATGTAAAGGATCTTTTTGAAATATTTCTCGGCGTTTTATGAAAGCTTTTTTGATTTCAAGAGGAGCTTTATCGTAGTATTTACTAAACTTTCTTCCGTATCTGATTAACATATTTTCTCTTTGGATTATTCAACCAGGCAATCTCATCTTCAATATTATCAAAAATGGGAGAAACTCTACCTCTTTTTATATCTTCTCTGGATTCATTTAATGCCTTTATAAGGTATTCGCTAGGCTCTTCATTTGCGGTTAAAACGACAGTCTTTGTTCTTATGAACTGTCTTAAAAGTCCGTTTAATACCACACTTAAATTAACTCCCATTTCTTTGGCGGTTTTATAGGCCTCGTTTTTAACGTTTGCGTCTGTTTTGAAGTTGATTGTAGTTATATTCATAGTGTATATACATAATATATACGTTGTATATCTTTGTCAAGAGCTAATTTTGAAGCTTTTTGCTATTGACAAGTGTTGACTTATAGTTTTAAAGTGCTAAAATTCAATCAGATAATTCTTATGGATAAGAAATCGCGTCAATTATTGGAAGATATAAAGAAACTGTTAATTCTTCAGCTTGTAATAAATGGCGCCAACTCGGAAGATATTGCAAACATCTTAAAGATAAATTCAAGTACCATCAGACATATGGTATCGATTAGAAAAACAAAAAGAAGTAGAGCAAAATCATAAAAATTGTCAGGACACTTTCCACTTTTCGATAATAATCTCTTTTTCCGCACGACTCATTTTCTTTACTTCTCTTTCTCTTTTCTCTGCTTCTTGTCTTGTTTCGAATGGTTCAAAGTGTCTTAATTTTACAGGTCTTCGGCTTCTTGTGTATTTAGCTCCGCCAACCAATTCTCCATTGTGTTCTTTTAGTCTTAGCTCCAGGTTATCTGTAATTCCTGTATAAAAACTTCTATCGCTACACTCCAATATGTAAACATGGTATTCCATGATAAAATAGTACTACAGTAGTAAAATTAAATTATGAAATATCTATTTTTAGATGAATCAGGGGATTTAGGTTTTAATCCTAAAAAGAAAAACTCTAAATACTTTGTAATTACTATACTTTTTGCTTCAGATAAAAAACCTTTGGAAAATATTGTTAAAAAAATCCATAAAAATTTAAGAAAGAACGTAAAAAAATTAAGTGGCGGAGTATTGCATGCCGTAAAAGAAAAGCCAATTACAAGAAAAAGACTTTTAAGACTTTTAGTAGATAAAGAAGTGGCAATTATGACAATTTTTTTAAATAAATCTAAAGTTTATACGCATTTACAAGATGAAAAGCATGTTCTTTACAACTATGTTACAAATATACTTTTAGATAGGATTATGACAAAACATCTTGATAAAGATAAGGAAATTATATTAATTGCGGCAAAAAGAGAAACAAATAAATTCTTAAATGCAGGTTTTAAAGATTATCTAGAAAATCAATTGAAAAATAAGCATAAAGCCTTAATTACAATTGAAATAAAAATGCCAAGCGAAGAAAAAGCTTTACAAGCTGTAGATTTTGCTAGTTGGTCTATTTTCAGAAAATATGAACATGGAGACGATTCATACTATAAATTAATCAAAAAGATAATTGTTGAAGAAAGTCCTCTGTTTCCTTAATAAAACAAAACCTTAGTCGCTTTATAAGAGGAACCATCCGGAACCCCACGACTAAGGAATTAATTGTAATCAAATTATATCTTCTTGTAAGTTATTTGTCAACCAAAATCCTATCTTAACTCATAGATTATTAACACTTATCCCGCCGAAGCCTTCTTGACCCTCGGAGTTTTAACGAAGTGGGTGGCGAAGGAGGATAGATATTTCAAACGTAGACTACAAGTTAAAGTTATATTTGTTAATAAAAAGATTTATAATTAAATTATGAAATATCTATTTGTTGACGAATCGGGCGATCATAATCTGCTCCCCGAAAAAATCGACCCCAGTTTTCCCTTATTTGTGCTAACTGGCATTATGTTAGAAAAAAGAGAACATCAAAAAATTAAAGCTGAAATTAATAAACTAAAAAAGAAAATATTTGGAACTCAAAAAGTAATACTCCATTCTTTAGAATTAACAAGAACAAATAAGGCTAAACAAAAAGAGTTTAGAATTCTGTCCGACAAGAATGTTAGAAACAAATTTTATACTAAGTTAAACAAAATACTTAATCGGTGCAATTTTTCAATTATTGCTTTTGTTATAAATAAACCTTGGTATGCAAAACAATTTCCTATTTCTCCGCCTGACCCGTATTTCTTAAGTTTCAGCTCAATTTTAGACAGTTTTGAAAAACAATTAGAAAGAAAAGAAATTGGAGAGATTTATGCAGAGCATAGAAATAAAATTTTAGATAAACAATTTTTGCTCGCATGGGAGAGTTCAATAGCAAGAATAGGTCTAGTTACCAAAGAACAATTAAAAAGCCATAAATTGACTAAACCCAATATAGTTAAAAAATCTTACGATTTGACAGGATTAGAAATTGCAGATCTTGTATCTTATAGACTCTCTAGACATGTTATGGGCAAGAAACCAAAGCCACGGGGAAATGAGATTAATATTAAGGTAATTGCTTCGAAGAAAATGAATGTTTCTGGATTGCCGAACGTGCCAAATATGCACTAAAAAAGGAGACCCGCTTCAGCAGTTCTCCTTTAATAAACAAATTATATCTTTTTGTCATCTGTTTGTCAATAAAATGTGCTGGCACCCTAGATAGAGAACGGTTGTCCTCCTTTCTCTTCTTGTAATAAT
>JBBUCX010000039.1:24758-30329 GCA_038057595.1 Patescibacteria group bacterium | reverse complement strand
AAGAAAGAGAAGCAGCGGAGAAAAAAAGAATTGAAATGGAAAAAGCTTTGGAAAAACCGGAAAAAGAACCTGAAATTATTTTGGATTAATTTGCTATTATTAAATTATGGATCCTGAAGAAGGCAATCAGAGGAGAGAAGAAGATCAAAGGGCTCACCAATCAGGCGTTGACCGGGCAAATGACTTAATAAACAAAGCGCGGCAACTTCGTAATTATAAAAAGGGCCTTCAGGGAGCTCAAAAATCACTTCAGGCTGCGAGGGCGGGAGCAACCGTAATTCAAGCCGCTGCGGCGGCAGAAGGCGGCGTAGCAGCGGGCGGAGGCGCCGCAGCCACAAGCCCCGCCTGGGGCACAGCCGCGGTTATTATTTTAATAATAATTCTGATTATTATTTTATTTATTGCTGTTCTTGGCGGCGCAGATCAAAACATTAGCGAGGACAAGCCGCAAGAATGCGCAGTTGTTGGCGGCACCTGCTCATCTCAGGCAACTTGCTCCGATGTATCAAATAGCCAACCAGACGCTTCGCTTATTTGCAGCGATTCGGCAAAACCCATCTGCTGTGTACCGCAGTATGCGGGAGGCGGAGAACTACCACCAGGTGTATTTAAGCCACCCTTTAAGTGCGGCCTGTCTTATTGGGGCATAACCTACGCGGGACACACTCCATACGCAGTGGACTTTAACCGCGGCAGCGGAAGCGATGACCTCGGAGACCCTGTTCTTGCAAGCGCTAATGGCATAGTTTCTCGCTACGTTAGGGATTATGGCCAAATTCAAATCGATCACGTTGGAGGATATGAAACTTGGTATGTGCATATGCGAAATATTCGTGTTCGAGTCGGAGACACGGTTAGGCTTGGGCAACAAATCGGCGAAATCAGCAATGTATCACCAAACACCAGCTCCCCTCACCTACACGTTAACCATCTCCTAAATAATGCCTTTATCCAGATTGCTTACAATAAGATTCCTTATCCTGCAAGTATTTACAAACCAACAGGGATACGTTACGGACCGACAATAAAAGGCGAGTGTCTTTAAGCGCTCATGGGCTCGGTGGGGATTTTTGTGCTATAATAAGGTAAGCGAATATGAATAAAAAGTACTTCTATTTACTCGTGTTTTTTTGCATAGCATTCTTTTGTTTATTTTTATATCTGGTTTTTAAAGGCCTTACGTCTGCTCCGCCGACCCCACCCAGCTCATCGGGAGGGGAGGAGGAGCACTACGAAATCGAGAAAGAACCTGAAAAGGGCGAAGAGATAAGCAAGTTAATTGATAAAACTCCTTATTTTGGAACTTTTTTTAGTTTTACGTATGATTTTAACACTGCTCTTTTTACTGTTAATTTCGATCCTGCCAATGAAAACAGGGGAAAAGAGGAATTTAACGAATTTCTAAAGCAAAATGGGGTTCCTGATATGTCTTATATCGAAAGCCTCGTGACCACCAAGCTCATCCCTCCTGTTAGCGCTACCCCTGCACCCTTATAGGCATTATTAAGTGAAGAAAAGTATTATCTTCTTTAATTTTAAAAACTCCCGGGTTTAAAGGCCCGGTCATTTCAAAAACCAAATCGTCTTTGTCTAAAGAGGAAAGCAAATCCAGAACATATTTTGCGTTAAAGGCAATTTCGTTTTCTTCGCCGATTGTTTTTGCCGATATTTCTACGGAGTCTTCTCCAACCGAGGGAGAATTTGCCGAAACAATCATCCTATCTTTTCCGATTGTAAGCTTAATAATATTAGCTGTTTCCCTGGCAAATACAGAACAAATTTTTATAGCGTTTAAAAGCTCGTCTCTTTTGACTTCTGTTTTTGTATTAAAATCTGCCGGGATTATTTTTTGATAATCCGGATATTCCCCTTCTATTAATCTTCCGACAAGAATTGTTTCGCCCTGCGAAAACAAAACCTGGTTGTTTTTTTCCGAAATAAAAACCCTTAATTCGTCGCTTTCTTCACTTATTGACAAAATCTCCCTTATAACCCTGCTTGGAATTACAAGGGGTTTTGCAAGTTCTTCCTTGGTCTTGAAAACGTTTTTTTGCATTGAAAGCCTATAACCATCCGTCGCAACAAATAAAACCTCGTTTTTGTCTTTGTCTAAAAGCACCCCTGAAAGAGCGGGTTTTGATGAATCAAAAGCGGCTGCAAAAACAACCCTTGAAATAAATTCTTCGACTTGGGATTTTTTAATACTTATCAGCTCTTCCCCTTTTTCCTCGTAAAGGTTTGGGAAGTCATCAGATGGAATTGTTTGGAAAGAGGCTTTGATTTTTTCTCCGGTTAGTCTAAGTGTTTCCCCCTCTAAAAAAAGCGTTAGTTTTTGACTTCCTATATTTGCTAAAAGATCGGAAAAGTTTTTTGCCGGTAGAGTTACGCTTCCTTCTTTTTCTACGTTTACCGGAATACTTGAAGAAATGCCAATTTCTAAGTCTGTCGCGCTTATTGTTAATTTACCTTTTTTTACATCTAATAAAAAGTTTGAGAGTATTGGTAGTTGTCCTCTGGAAGAAACGGCGTGGTTTAAAAAAGGCAGTTTTTTTTGTAAATTATCTGAAAGAAAAGTTATTTTCATACGTATATATCATTTGTAGTTGTAGTAGTTTATATGGAAAAGTGGAAAAAAGCAAGAAGCCCTCTTTACAAAAATGTGGAAAACGGGTGGATAAAAAAGTGGAAAAAAAGAAGACAACTTAAAAACGCTAGTAGTCAACATTATTATCAACAATTAGTTTTGGAATCCCCAAGATATCCTCTGAAATCAAAGATTCCTTAAGCATGTTTTCCACTTTTCCAACGCCATACATTATTGTCGTGTGGTCTCTTCCTCCCAAAAGATTTCCGATTTCAACAAAAGTTAGTCCCAACTCTTTTTTTAAAAGAAACATGGCAACCTGGCGCGGTTTTACCAAAAAGGCGTCTCTTTTAGGGCTTCTTAATTGAGTCGGTTTAATTTTATAAAAATAACAGACGTTTTTTATTAACTCGTCCGGGTGAAAGCTGTTTAGTCTTTCTTCTTTTGCAAAAGACAAAACAGAAGAAACAAGCTCTTCTGTTATTTCTCCGTCCCCGCTTTGCGCGCTTGTCATGATTTTGAGTAAGTACCCCTCAAGCCCCCTTGCATCTTGAGCTTTTTGGGCAATAAGTTTTGCAACGTCAATAGTTAATAAAACACCATGTTTTTTCGCTTTTATTAAAAGTATAGCTGTTCTTAATTCAAAATCCGGTGATGCGATGTCAACGGTAAGTCCTCCGGAAAATCTCGAGATTAGTCTTTTTTCCACCTGCTTCATTTCAGCCGGCGGTCTGTCGGAAGATAAAGCAATTTGCGCCCCGCCATCAACGAGTATATTGAACGTATGGAAAAGCTCTTCCTGGACTCTTTCTTTGCCGGCGATAAACTGAATGTCGTCGATTATTAAAAGATTTAGATTCCTAAACTTTTTTTTCATATTAGACGTGTTGTTGGTTCTAATTGCTTCTACGACTTCATTTGTAAACTCCTCGCTTGTTGTGTAAAGGATTTTCTTTTCCGGGTTATTGTTATAAACTTCATTTGCAATAGCTTGCATTAAATGGGTTTTTCCTACACCTACAGGTCCGTAAATAAACAAAGGGTTGTATGCAACGCCAGGGTTTTTTGCAACAGTAGAAGCACTAACAAACGCAAGCTGGTTGCTCGCGGAAACCGCCATATTTTCAAAAGTGTAATCGGCCCTAACTCTTGGAAGGTGTCCGATAACAGCCTTTGTTTTTTCCCTCGTTTCAAACAACGGTCCGTGTTTTTCTTCTCCTTCTACAACTATATCAATAACAGTTTTTGGCACGAAAATTAATTTTGTGTTTTTTTTCGTATGTTTGTCCGCGGATTTTTTAATAACGTCGTAAAACCTTCTTTGAAGTAGGTCAATGATCATTGCGGAAGGCGCGGCGATTGTTAAAACCTCTCCTTCTAAAGAGATAAGCTTAGTTCTTTTAAAAAGCGTCAGAAAATTGGCCCTTGAAACATCAAGTTCCACCTCTGTTAGAATCTTATTCCATAAATCTTTGTACTCTTGCATAGTGGTATAGCAGTTTAATAATGTGGATAACTTCTTGTCAAGACTAAAAAAATGGATAAAACTGTATCTTTTTTGTTAACAGGCACGGCCTTTTAAAAGTTTAATTATTCTGGTATACTAATACTTCAGTAGAAATAGCTAGAATTGCTAAATAGTTAACTGTTGTAAGCCGAAGAAATATTACTTAGCTATTTTAGCCATGTAACTATTTAACTAATTTTACTTTATGGAAAAATTAAGAAAACTTAAAAAAGGAAAAAGAGCAAGGAAACACGGGTTTTTAAAACGATCTGCCTCTCATAGCGGAAGCAAGGTTCTTAAAAGAAGAAAATTAAAAAAAAGAAAAAATTTAACAATTTGAGGATAATGTTAAAAAGAGAAAACCGGCTGTCAAAGGTTTCAAAGAAAAAAAGCAGTATTTTTTTTAATTCTGCCTTTTTTAATATAAGGATATCCGAAAACAAAGAAAAAGAATCAAGATTTGGGATTGTAGTTTCAAAAAAAATCTCAAAAAAGGCGGTTTTAAGAAACAAAACAAAAAGAATTATAAGAAATATTATTACAAATTACCTTGATAAAATTTCAAAAAATAAAGATATAATAATTGTTTCAAAAAAAGTTTTAAATAAAGAATTAAAAAAAGAAGCAGAGCAAGAGCTTATAGAGCTTTTTAGAAAAGCAAAAATAGTAAAATAACCCATTCGACAGGCTCCCTCCAAAGGCGGGCAAGCAGGGTCATAGTGAGGAATTCGAATCTATGAAAAAAATATTAATTTCAACAATAGATTTTTATCAGAAGTTTTTATACCAGGTGTTTAAAAATTTATTTGGCATAAGTTCATCATGCCGTTTTGAAACAACCTGCTCTAATTACGCAAAACAATCAATTTCAAATTTCGGAATTATAAAGGGTACAAAAATGTCGGCCATAAGACTTTTAAAATGTCAGCCTTTTTATAAGTAAAGTACAGTTTATGAATTTTTTTGATGTAGCAATCCTTAACCCGATAATCAACATTTTGCTTTTATCTTACCAGATTGTTTTTAGTCTGCATATTCCATATCCTTTAGGTTTTTCAATAATCCTTTTAACAATAGTTATTAGATTAATTTTGTATCCCCTAACAGGAGCCCAGCTTAAAGCATCAAAGAAGATGCAGGATTTAAATCCGCATATAAAGAACTTAAAAGAAAAACACAAAGGAGACGCGAAAACTCTCCAGGCAGAAACAATGAGACTTTACAAAGAACACGGTGTTAACCCGGCGGCGGGGTGTCTTCCTGTTTTAATCCAGCTGCCTGTAATTTGGGGACTATATTCGGTTTTAATCAAGATTGTTCAATTAGGGCCAAACACGGTTAATGAGGTAAATAAAATTGCTTACTATGATTTTTTAAAATTGACAAAAGTTTGGGATACTAATTTTTTTGGCATCCCGCTTGGACAAAATCCGTCACAGCTTTTTTCCTCAATAGGAGTTTTAATTATTTTAGGTCCTCT
>JBBUCX010000039.1:16595-24748 GCA_038057595.1 Patescibacteria group bacterium | reverse complement strand
GCCTTCCAGTTTATTCAGTCAAAAATGATGCTTCCTGTAGTTTCAGCTTCTGACAAAAAACTATCAACGGAAAAAAAGGGAGAAAAGAAGCCGGATGATTTTGCAACCGCATTCCAAACACAATCTCTTTACATATTCCCGATTATGATAGGATTTTTTTCCTACACTTTCCCAATAGGTCTTTCTTTATACTGGAATACGTTTACAATATTTGGTATTATGCAGCAATATAAAATTTCAGGCTTGGGAGGCTTGAAAGAATGGAAGGATAAATTAAATGGCAAAAAATAAAAGAAAAAAAACAATTAAAAATTTTTTTGATCTCCTTGGTCTTAAGACAGAATTCAAGCTTTCGGAAGATGACGAGGCAATATCGTTATCGCTTGAAACAGAAGACAGCGGAATTGTTATTGGTTATCACGGCGAAACACTCGAGGCCTTACAGCTTATCATGTCTTTAATTTTAGCAAAGGAATCCGGCGAGTTTAAGCGGGTTTCAATAGAAGTCGGAGATTACAAGAAAAACCGCGAAGAGTGGCTTGAAAAAATTGCCCTTGATGCAAAAGAAAAAGCATTGACAGAAAATAAAGAAGTTTTTCTTTCGGATTTAAAATCTTGGGAAAGACGCGTTGTCCACCTGCTTTTGCAAGATGACAAAGAAGTCGTTTCAGAGTCAACAGGTGAAGGAAGAGAAAGAGTCCTGGTTGTTAAGCCAAGATAATTTTGCAAAGTTCTTTTTTTACCTTTTAATTTTATTTTTGCCGACACAGTTTGGTAGGCATTTCTGGCCGCAGTTTTCATTTATTCAAGGATTAAGACTTGATTACCTTTCCCCCACTATTTATTTAACAGACATTTTTATAATTTTAATAATCATTTTTTCTTTTGAAAAAATTATTAATTTCTTTAAAAAACAAAATAAAAAAAATATTTTTCTATTTCTTCTATTTTTCCTAAGTCTTTTTATCGGAGTTTTTAATTCGAAAAACCCGCAAGCAGGAGTCTACGGGATGATAAAAATTATTGAATATCTATTCCTTGGGATTTATATTGGCATAAGTTTTGCAAACATAAACAAAAAACACTTTGTATTTATTTTAATTTTTGGAATTATTTTTGAATCAGCGCTTTCTTTTCTGCAGCTTTTTAATAACGGATCTTTGAACGGAGTTTTTTATTTTTTAGGCGAAAGATATTTTACTTCACAAACGCCAGGCATTGCCAATGCGTCAATAAACGGACAATTGTTTTTGCGTCCCTACGCAACATTTCCCCACCCCAATGTTCTAGCTGGATATTTAGTTGTTGCCATGGTTTTTATTTCGAAATTTAAAAAACACACATCTTCAAAACTATTTTTCTTTACAATTTTAATTGGAACCGCTTCCTTGTTTTTAACACTAAGCCGGGTTGCAATTTTAATATGGAGTGTTTATCTGATATTTTTGTTTTACATTCCGCTCGCGGAAAAATATAAGAAGAGAAACTCAAATAAAAATAATACGACAGCAATCTTAACTATTTTTGTATTAGTAATTTTAATCTCTGCTTTTTTTCTGAAACCACCGCTTATGCAAAGATTTATACAAACTAAGTTTTCCGAAGAATCGTTTGTTCAAAGAGAATATCTTATAAAACAATCAATAGGGATGTTTATCAAAAACCCAATGTTTGGGGTTGGTATAAATAACTTTTACAATAATCTTGAAAAAACAAAAGAAAAAACTTTATTTATTCAGCCCGTTCACAATATCTTTTTACTTGTGCTTTCGGAAACAGGACTAGTCGGTGTTATTTATTTTTTAATCATCTTTTATAAAAGTCTAAAGAGGGAAGTTTTTAAAGATTGGGAAAACAGAGATATTTTGTTGATACCCGCATTAATTGTTCTAGGAATGTTTGATCATTACTTCTTAACAGTTCAGCAAGGACAAATTATGATTCTTCTAATTTTTTCCCAAGTTTTTTCTGCTAGAATAAGAAAGTAAGGCTTTTTAGTAAATAAATTACACGAAAGGGGATAAAAACTATGGCTAAAATACAAATTTATACAGACGGAGGATCAAGGGGTAACCCGGGACAAGCAGCCATAGGCGTTTATATTGTCAACGGAAATAATAAGGAGCTTGCAAGAGTGGGTAGGAAAATAGGGGAAGCCACCAATAACGTTGCGGAGTATTCGGCAATACTTGAGGGCTTTGCCTGGGTTTTGGCAAATAAAGATAGGCACAATGTAAGCGAGGTCCATTTTTATATGGATTCGCAATTAGCTTATTCACAAATCGTAGGTCTTTATAAAGTTAAAAATGAAAGAATCAGGGATTTTATTTTCAAAATCAGGCAAAAAGAAGCAGGGCTTGGAGTTCCTGTTTTTTATAACCACGTTTTTAGAGAAAAAAATAAAAACGCAGATTTAATGGTAAACCTTGCGCTGGACAACAGGCTTTAGACTAATTAAAATATTATCCTATGAACCACACCGCCCTTTTTACCTCTGAAAAAAAATACGAATACCCAATTTTAATAATTGATAAGAAGGGAACTTTAGGAGAAAGCTTGGCAGGGAAGTTAAAAAGTGAATCATTGGTTGTTTTAGTTAGCAAAAGTATAACTAACCAGGATGAGGGTATTTTACATATCCCTTTTGTTAAGAAATTTCCAATTATTCCCGACAATACGTATTCGCACATTTTTTTAATTGACGAAAGCCTTGAAGTATTTAAAGACATAATAAAACCATTTATTAAAAAGGCAAAAAAAAATAACGCATTTTTAATAGTTGCGGTAAACAAAGAATTTGCAAATGAGGAATTTATTAAAACCACTTTTAGTCTTTACGAAAACACAAAAATTGTATTAATAGGTGACGTATTTTCTGAAAACGAAATATATAATCCAAAAACACAAGTTAATAAATTCATTTATCAGGTAAAAGCATCGGGTAAAATAGAGGTTCCGGAAGACGGACTGGAGGAAACACAGCCTGTTTTTTTCGATGATGTTGCCTTGGGGATTTTAGAAACCGCATTTTCCGAAGATAATTACAAGCTATATTATTTGTTCCCCAAACACAAAATAACGCTTTTAATGCTTGCGCACATGTTTCAAAAAAAAGATCCCGATTTAAAAATAAGCTTTGTTAGTCAAAAAAAGACAAAACCAAAAAATAAATTTGTTCCAAATGAAAACGCTAAATATTTACTCCCAGAAACGTATAACATCTTTGATAAAATAAAAAAAATTAATTTTTCAAACATAACAGTAGCAAGCGATTTAAATAAAAACCATAAAGATATTAACCTTTCACTTGTTTTTGTCTTTCTTATTTCTTTTTTACTTCTTCCCCTGGCTACGTCGCTGCTGTTTGCTTTTATAGGCTTTAATTCTTTATATTTGGTAAAAAGTGCGTTGAATAAAAATAATTTTACAATTGCCAAGTCGTTGTCGTTTTTTTCTTTTGAAAGTTTTCGTATAGCAAAAAAATCAGCAGAAATATTAGAAGAAGAAGTAGCGTTTATCGGACAGAGAAATAAAGCAGAGGAGTTTAAGAAAAAAATAAGCTTAGGAATCGAAAGCTCTTCCGGCATTATTTCTATTGTTAACGCGGGGGAAAAATATAAAAAAATAGCAAGAGGGCTATCAAAAAACCCATCAGACGAATTCTTTGAGGCGCAAACAGAATTTAAAAACGCGCTTTATCTATATAGTAAAGAAAAAGAACCAGATATAATTCCAGGCCTTATAAAAACAAAATTGAAAGATGTTATAAACATTTCATCCGCAACAATAGATTTTTGGCCTGATATTTTTGGCTTTAACGGGCAAAAAACATACCTTGTTCTTTTTCAAAACAACATGGAGCTTCGGCCGGGCGGAGGGTTTATTGGTTCTTACGCAATATTAACGCTAGATAAGGGAAGGATATTAAGTTTTAGAATATACGATGTTTATGATGCGGACGGGCAATTAAAAACTCACGTTGAGCCGCCTTTTCCAATCAGGCGCTTTCTTCCGTTGGTACATTGGTATTTAAGGGATAGTAATTTTAATTTGGATTTTTCCAAAGGAGCTGTTGCATCGGCAATATTTTTAAATTCAGAAACGCATCAGGCAGTAGACGGGGTAATTGGAGTTGATTTATATTTTATTAAAAATCTTTTATTGGCAACAGGACCGATTCATGTTTCTGATTATAAGGAAACGGTTAGTGCTAGTAATTTTTATCAAATTATACAAGCGCATGCCGAGAAAGATTTCTTTCCTGGCTCAACCCAAAAGAAAGATTTTTTAAGGTCTTTTTATAACTCGCTTTTTGCAAAACTTACAACAAGTAAAAACCTTTCATACATTAACTTATTAAACGCATTAACAGTCTCTGTTTACGAAAAGCATATTTTATTTGCTTTTAACGACCCAAATATACAGGCAGCTTTCGCAATAAACAGCTGGTCATCCGCTCTTTTAGATGAAAGAAAAAAAGAAAAAGGAGCAATCAATGATTTTATGGGAATAAATGAGGCGAATTTAGGCGCAAATAAAGTTAATTATTATATTACAAGAAGTCTTTCTCAAGAAGTTTTAATTGCAGAGAACGGTAGAGTATCGGAAGATTTAATAATTACTTTAAAAAATACATCGCAAGGCAATACTTATAAAAATTATTTACGAATAGTACTTCCAATAGGGGTAAGTTTAACTAAAATTACAATTGACGGAAGAGAACAAAAACTTGTCGACGCAATAGATGATCCGACGCTTTACGAAAAAAAGAATTTTATACCGCCGCCGGGGCTTGAAATAAAAAAAGAAAATCAGTCGCAAAATTCAATTTTTGGATTTTTAATTAATATTAACCCGCAGGAGTCAAAAGTAATTCAAATTTCCTATAATCTAACGGAGACGCTTACTCTTGTAAAGCCCGAGTTTTCTTATAGCCTTAAGCTGTTTAAACAGCCGGGAATTGATTTTTATCCCTATGTTTTAACTCTTAATTACCCCCAAAGCTTTAAGGTTGTTAAAAATTCAAAAGACATAAAGGTTTTATCTAATAAGCTAACTTTTTCTTCCCGGATAACAAGAGACATGGAGCTGAAAATAAACTTTGCCGCAAAATAAACTTAATCTTTAAAAGATTTTTCAGATTATCTGTTGCGCGGAGCTGTCCAAACAACAACTCTCGGATTACCTTCTTTTATCAAGCCCCTAGGATCGTGTATAAAAACAGGACGGGCGCTTACGTTATCAATACTGCTTCCTAGAGCAATTCTTTGTCCTGTTTCCAGAGTTGAGGTTAATGATTTTGGTTGCTCTCTTCTTCCCAATTCAGATAATGCTACTGCCATAAACAAATATTACATTAGGGATTTTTATTTGGCTTGACGATTAAAGGATTTTTGTCTGACATTAACCTGACAACAAAGCTTATTGATAAATAGTTTTTTGGCAATTACAATAGAAAGACTAATATGGCAGAAAGTGTTATCGAGGCAAACTATCCCCTTACTTTTCGCCGGGAAGAAGCAAAAGAGCTTGGTAAGCAGTTAAAAAACAGACACGCGATTATTTTGATAGGAATGAAAAAGGTGGGAATAAGTAATTTCTTGCGCTTTTTTTTAAATAATAAAGACATCCCGGGAATCTACATCAAAGACTACAAGAGACATTTATTTATTCCAATAGAACTTAACGATTTAATTGAATGCGAAATTGCACCGTTTTGGACACTTACTTTAAAAAGAATTGTCGATTCGGTAGAAGAGTACCCAATTGATGAAAAAATTAAAAAACAAATCAGAAACCTTTTTCTGGAAAGCATTCAGCTGCAGGACTTATTTTTTACCATAGATAGCGTTAGGCTTTCTCTTTTAAAAATTACCGAACAAGGTTATCTTCCAACAATTTTTTTTATCAGGTTTGACCGAATGAAAAATGCGGTAACGCCTGAGTTTTTTGCAAATTTGGAAGGGATTAGAGCAACCAATCAACAAGTATCCTTTGTTTTTACAAGCTACCAACCCTTAAAAAGACTGATTCCTTTAGTTTTTCCCAAAACCTCCTGGGCTGTATTTTTCAAAAATATTTATATTCCGCCCGCAAAAAAAGAAGATATGGAAATAATTTTTAATACATATAAAAAACATTTCGGAGTGTCTCTTTTAGAAGAACTGGAGAGCTATTTATTTGAATTAGTTGACGGATACACCCAATATTTGCAGCTTGCGCTTATTTTTCTTCACGACAAAAAAGAGCCGCTAAAAACAAAAGAAGAACTTTTTAACGGCCTAATAAATGATGAAAGAATTAGTTTGCAGTCAGAAGAGCTCTGGGAAAGTTTGGATAAAAATGCCCAAAGCACGCTTTTACAAATAGCAAACGGGAAAAAACTTTTACCCGAGGAAAAAAGAAAATCGATTTATCTCTGGAACACGGGATTTGTGAAAGTTTCAGGCGTGAATAATTATATTTTCAGTAAACTTTTTGAAGATTTTGTAAAACAAAAAGAAAAAGCAGGAAGCTCAAAAGAAGTAAATAATGAATTTAGTAAAAAAGAAAATCTTTTGTTTAACTTTCTTTTGGAAAATAAAGATAAAATTTGCGAAAGGGAACAGATTATTGAAATGGTTTGGCCGGAAGAAGAAGAGTTGGGTGTATCTGACTGGGCAATCGATAAACTGGCTGCAAGAGTAAGAAATAAATTAAAACTGCAAAAAAATAATCTTGAAATACAAACAATCAAGACAAGAGGCTATAAACTAACAGAAGCTTAATTGAATAGCTTCTGATTCTTATGTTAGAATAGCTTCATGGATAAAGTTTATAATCATAAAAGCGTTGAGGACAAAATCTACAAGACCTGGGAGGAAAAGGGTTATTTTAAACCCGAAATAAATAAAAACGGAAAACCATACTCAATAATTTTACCTCCACCCAATGCCAATGCTCCTTTGCACTTTGGTCATGCATTGTATGTAATTGAAGATATTTTAATCCGCTTTAAAAGAATGCAGGGGTTTATGGCTTTATGGCTTCCGGGAGCAGATCACGCAGGTTTTGAAACCCAGTTTGTTTTTGAAAAAAAATTGCAAGCAGAAGGTAAGACAAGATTTGACTACAAAAGGGAAACTTTATATAAAATGATTTGGGATTTTGTTCAGAGCAACAGGCCGGTAATGGAGACTCAACTCAAAAGACTTGGGTTTTCTTTGGATTGGAGCAGAAAAAAATTTACGTTAGATGAGGACATCATCAAAATAGTCCATCAAACTTTTAAAAAATTGCATGACGACGGATTAATTTATCGGGCTAAAAGGCTTGTTAATTACTGCACGTTTGACGGAACCAGCTTTTCGGATTTAGAAGTAATTTATGAAGAAAGGAAAAACCCTTTATATTACATAAAATACGGACCCTTGGTTCTAGCCACTACCAGGCCGGAAACAAAATTTGGCGATACAGCAGTTGCAGTTCACCCCGATGACAAAAGATATAAGCAGTATATTGATAAAGAATTAAACATTGAAACTGCGTTAGGCAAAGCAAAAATTAAAGTTGTTGCGGACAAAATGGTCGACCCTTTATTTGGCAGCGGTGTAGTCAAAATAACTCCGGCGCATGATTTTGACGATTTTGAAGTTTCTCAAAGACACAATTTGCCAATGATCCAGGTAATTGGACTGGATGGCAAAATGAACGAAAAAGCAGGCAAGTTTGCAGGACTTTACGTAAAACAGGCAAGAAAAGCAGTGGTTACCGAAATGCAAAAAAAGGGCTTAATTGAAAAAATTGATGATAATTATACCCATAGAATCGGACTCTGCTACAAGTGTAAAAATCCGATTGAACCGCTTCCTTTAGAACAATGGTTTATTAAAATGGAACCTCTGGCAAAACCTGCAATCGAAGCTGTTAAGAAAGGGAAAATAAAAATTTATCCCAAAAACATGGAGAAATTATATTTTCAGTTTTTAGAAGGAATCCGCGACTGGAATATTTCGCGCCAAATTGTTTGGGGAATAAGAATTCCGGCCTGGCAATGCGTTCGCTGCTCCCAAGCTCAAAAATCAACCATTCGGCAAGCTCAGGACAAAAATCAAAAATCAAACAACAATTTAACAATACAGCAATCTAACAATGATGATTGGATTGTAACATCG
>JBBUCX010000039.1:5769-16495 GCA_038057595.1 Patescibacteria group bacterium | reverse complement strand
AAACAACAATTTAACAATACAGCAATCTAACAATGATGATTGGATTGTAACATCGGGTGAAAAACCAGAAATGTGTCCAAAGTGTGGCAACAATGACTTAATTCAGGACAATGACGCGTTCGATACCTGGTTTTCTTCCGGTCAGTGGCCCTACGCAACCTTAAAAACTTCAAAACAAGGCGATTTTGGTAAATTTTACCCTACAACCGTTATGGAAACAGGCTATGATATTTTAAGGTTTTGGGTTGCACGCATGGTAATGCTTTCGCTTTACGAAACAAAGCAAATTCCTTTTCAAAATATTGTCTTGCACGGTCTGGTAAATGACCCTTTGGGCAAAAAAATGAGCAAAAGCAAAGGAAATGCTGTAAATCCAATGGAGCTTGTTGATAAGTACGGAGCAGACGCGGTTAGATTTGCTCTTTCGTATGGGACTGCGCTTGGAAACGACCAGTCTTTGTCTTTTCCAAAGCTTGAAGCAATGCGAAAGTTTACTAATAAGCTTTGGAATATGGGGCGCTTTGTTGAAACAAAGCAAATTCAAAACTCAAAACTCAAAACTCAAAACTTAACAATTCAACAATTGAACAATTTAGCAATTAATGAAAACGACAAGAAAATGATTAAAAAAACTCAAGAGTTGGTAAATGAAGTAACAAAACTTCTTGATAAATATGACTTTAATCATGCCGCTCAAAATCTCTATAATTTTACCTGGCATGAATTTGCCGACGTTTACATAGAAGATGTGAAAAATAGAATTGACGAAAACTCATACTTAATACTTTCTTCTTTATACTTTATACTCTTGCAGCTGCTTCACCCCTTCATGCCGTTTGTAACAGAAGAAATTTATAAAAGATTGTGGGAGAGAAAAGACCACCTAATTGTTTCAAAATGGCCCTCCTTCACCAAGGTTTCGGAAGGGTAAACCAACTAATGAAAAACAAAAAAAATAACCCACAATTCCCGAATATTTACCGAATTATTACCGAAAACAAGACGCTTAAGTACTTATCAAAATTAGAATTTAGACTGTTAAGTAAGTCTAAATACAAAAAAGAAATCATATATTTTTTATCATTTATTTTGCTTTTTATTACTGTTTTATTATTAGTTGGTATTTCAGCTTTAGCTATAAAACTTTACCAAGAGGTTAATGTATATTCAAAAACAATAAGTCAAAGAGAGACTTTGCAAGGAAAAATTAATTTTTGGGATTCTTTTACGCAAAAATACGACGGCTTTAAAGACGCGTATTTTCAAATAGCGCTTTTAGAATATCAGCTTGGCAATTTTGAAAAAGCTCGTCAATACAATAAGAAAGCATTGCTTTTGGATCCAGGATTTAAAGACGCAAAGAACTTAGAGGTTTTGCTTGAAAATAAGTAATTACTCGGCGGGTGTTTCTGTTTTTGTTTCTTCGCTAGGAACTTGAACGCTTTCCGCAGACTCTACTCCTTCAGCTACTTGTCCTTCTGCTGTTTCTCCTTTGGCAGCTTCGGCAGCCGCAGCTTCAGCCGCTGCTTCTTCGGCAGCTTCTTTAGTAACTAATTCTCCTATTTTTGAAACAACTTGGGAGGCATCGGTTAGAACTTCAACTCCTGCTGGCGCTTTAAGGTCGGCAACGGTTATCTGGTCGTCGATATTTGCTAAATGCGCTACATTTACGTCTATTTTTTCAGGCAGTTCTTCCGGCAGGGCCTCTACTTCAACATCGCTTAAGATATTCATTAAAAGTCCGATTTTATCAATAACCGCTTTTGGTTCGCCGACAATTTCCAAAGGCACCATGGCTTTAACTTTTTCCTTAAGATTAACCTGGAAAAAATCAGTATGTAAAACTTTTCCCCGGAAATTTTTCTGAACGTTGTGGATTAAGACGGGAATTGATTTTCCGGCAAACTCTAAATCTACCAAGCCTGTTTCGCCGGTTTCTTTATAAACTTTTTCAAGCTCGTCGGCTTTGACTTGGACGCTTTCGGATTTGATGTTTTTTCCGTAAACATTTGCAGGAATAATCCCGTCGCGCCTAAGTTTCTTTACTTGTTTGCCCAAAACTTTTCGTTTTTCAACCTTAAGTTTTTCGTGTTTCATGAGTTCTTATTTTACAGGAAGCAAAGCTAGAATACAAGCACTATGACATCGAAATTCCGAAGTTAGAAGTGACCCGTCTGCAACGCTTTGCGAAGCAATGCGGGCAGGGAAGTTCTTGATCTTGATTATCTTGATAGCTTGACGTCAAGAATTCCGGATTATCAAAGCCTCAATCCCGATTTAATCGGGATCAAGTTCAAAAAAATCAAATGTATCCAATTTCAAGAAATCTCTCCAGATTTTAAATTTTAAATTTAATTTATGTTATCATATTGGTCGTGATAATATTAGGTATTGACCCGGGGATTGCCAGAACCGGCTGGGGTATTCTAGAAACTAGAGGCTCGAAGCTAGAGGCTAGAGGTTTCGGATGTATCGAAACTTCTGCAAAGCAGAATGTAGCTGATAGATTAAAAGAGATTCATGATGAAATTTTGAATATTATTAAAACCTATTCACCAGATGTTTTGGCAATTGAAGAGCTGTTTTTTAACACTAACGCCAAAACCGCATTAATCGTCGGACACGCAAGGGGAGTGATACTTCTTTGCGCCGCTCAAGCAGGTTTGGAAATTGAAAGCTTTACGCCTTTAGAAGTAAAAATTGCAATAACCGGTTACGGCAGAGCGGAAAAAGCGCAAATGGGCAAAATGGTCAAGGCTGTACTTAATTTAAAAGAAGTTCCAAAGCCGGACGACACGGTTGATGCTCTGGCAATAGCGCTGTCCTGCGCTTTCTCAAACAAAGATTACCTAAAGTAATCTGGAATCTTTGACGTTAGAGTTCTTTGACGTTTCCGATCTTGAAAATCTTGAATTCTGGAAATCAAAGATTCAAATTCAAGAAAATCCAATTTCTAATTTCAAAAAGTCCAGTTTTAGTGTTATAATCAAAAAAAATTATGATGCATTAGATAAGCTCCCTCCAGAGGCGGGCAGGCAGCATCATATTGAGTATAATCGAAATATGATAGGTTTATTAAACGGTAAAATTGAAGTTTTTGACAGACCCTATATCATTATTGACGTTAATGGCGTTGGCTACCGCGTTTTGGTTTCGGACAAAGTTTATGCCTTGCTTTCAAAAGAAACAAAAACCAAACTCTTTATCTACACACACGTTAGAGAAGACGAAATAACTCTTTTTGGCTTTTTAGAAGCAGAAGATTTAAAGTTATTTCAAAATTTAATCTCGGTTTCAGGCATCGGGCCAAAAACAGCTTTAAATATTTTTTCATTTGGGACACGGAATGATATTTTTGAAGCCATTGTTAAAGCCGATACTTCATTTTTTTCTAGCATTCCGCGTTTGGGTACAAAAAACGCCCAAAAAATTATTATTGAGTTAAAAAGCAAAATGGGGGGTTTGGGAACATTGGATTTATCAGGAAAAGACGCTCTGGAAAACGACGAAATAATTTTAGCTTTAAAAACCTTTGGTTTCAGTTCGGGCGAAGCTAAAAAAGCGCTTTCCGATATAAAAGAAAAAAACTTAACTACCGAACAAAAAATAGTCAAAGCACTGAAATATTTGGGAAAATAATGAATCAAAAATCAAAAATCAATCCGCCAGCCGGCGGACAAAAATCAGAAGAAATTGAGGAGACTCCTGAAGAAGAGGTTCTTTTTACTTCACTTCGTGCTTCAAGCTGGGATGAATTCCACGGCCAGAAAAAAGTTAAAGAGTCGCTTCGTATCGGCATTAGCGCTGCCAAAAAAAGAAAAGAAAGTTTAGAGCACATTCTTTTGTACGGGCCTCCGGGTCTTGGTAAAACAACGCTTTCCCATATTATTGCCAAAGAAATGAATGCCAATATCAGAATAACTTCTGGCCCTGCAATAGAAAGAGCCGGGGATTTGGCATCAATTCTTACAAATTTGGAAAAAGGAGACGTTTTATTTATAGACGAAATTCACAGGCTTAATAAAGTGGTTGAAGAAACTTTGTATCCTGCCATGGAAGACTACGCTTTGGATATTATTATCGGCAAAGGCCCGTCAGCCAGAACCCTGCGGCTTGATTTGCCCCAGTTTACCATAGTTGGGGCAACCACAAGAATCGGCTTAATGTCGGCACCCTTACGGGGCAGGTTTGGAATTATTCATAGGCTTTCGTTTTACGAGCCGGAGGATCTGGAAAGAATAATTTTAGAGGGTGCCAAAAAACTAAAACTAACAATAGACAAGGAGTCGGTTAAAGAAATTGCCAAAAGAGCAAGAGGTACTCCAAGAATTGCGCTTAAACTGCTTAAGCGGGTCAGGGATTTTGTGCAGGTTAAGTCGGACGGGAAAATGACTAAAGATTTAGTAAGGCAGGCTTTAGATATGCTAGAAGTTGACGAACTAGGCTTAGATTCATCGGACATAAGATACTTAAAGTCGCTTATTCAAAAACATAGCGGCGGGCCGGTTGGAATAGAGACAATTGCCTCAACCATTTCAGAAGACATAGGTACAATAGAAGAAGTAATTGAGCCTTATTTATTACAAATCGGCTTTTTGCATAAAACACAAAGAGGAAGAGTAGCGACAAAAGATTCATATCAACACCTAAACATCAAATATCCCCACGAGGAAGAAGCTAATCCGCCGGCTGGCGGAACCAAACAGCAAAAGCTGATTTAATCTTACTCAAACCCCAAGTGGAAAATATTTTGGAAAAAAGGAACGGTTGTAATTATTAACTGCAAAATAATAGTTATAAAAACTGAAAGCACAAGAAGTTTGTTGAATTTAAAAATAGAGCCCCCTCTTACTAAGAATGCAAGCGTCATATGAGAAAAAATCAGAAGATTAAAAATAATTGTTCTTGAAAATATTTCGCTTTTGCTTTGCAAAAGAAAAGAAAAAACAATAAGTAGAAGTGCGGATAAAGAAAACCCCACAACCGCTATAAACCCAAGCCTTTTACCTGTTAATATCTGCTGTTTTGGATCTCTGGGTTTTTCCTTAAGGACTCCTCTGTCTCTGTTATCGCTTGCCAAAGCTAAAGCAGGGAGACCGTCGGTTATTAAATTTATCCAAAGAATCTGGGTCGGAATAAGCGGGTTTGGCATATTTAAAAGCGCTGCAGCAAAAATTAAAGAAATTTCCGAAAGATTGCTTGATAAAAGGTAGGTAATAGATTTTAAAATATTATTGTAAATTGTTCTTCCCTCCAAAACCGCCTTAATTAAAGTTGAATAATTATCATCGGCTAAAACTATGTCCGATGCTTCCTTGGCAACGTCTGTTCCGGTTAATCCCATTGCAATTCCTACATCGGCTTTTTTAAGAGCCAGCGCGTCATTTACTCCGTCTCCGGTAACCCCGACTACATAACCCATTTTTTTTAATAAAGTTACCAGCCTTAATTTGTCTTCCGGTCTTGTCCTTGCAAAAACACTGGTTTTTAGTATTAGATTTTTAAGTTCGTCGTCGGACATTTTATCAAGTTCGTCGCCTGTTATTACATCTTCGTCTTTTTCAATTAAGCCTATTTCTTTGGCAATTGTCAGAGCTGTTAATTCATTATCGCCGGTTACCATAATTGTTTTTATTCCGGCCTCTTTGGCGTTTTTTATTGCTTCAATTGCCTCATCTCTTGGAGGGTCATATATACCTACAAAGCCTAAAAATTCAAGATTCTGCTCTAAATGTTTCCTTTCTTTAATTCCATCTTCTTCATGGTTTTTAAATCCAAAACCAATTACTCTAAAACCTTTTTTGGCATAGCTTTCGAATTCTTTTTCTATTTTTTTTCTTTCAGGTTCTTTTAGCGTACTGTTTTCCAGAATTTTTTCTGGCGCCCCTCTTACGAAAACATATCTTTTTTTATTTTCCTCCCAGATGCTTGTAATAAGTTTGGTTTCGGGGTCAAAAACAAATTCGTCTACAACTTTTCCGCCGTCTGTTAATAAATTTAAGTTTTCAACTTTACTTTTTGCCCACATTAATAGCGCAGAATCTGTTTTATCGCCTACAGCTTCAAATTTTCCCTGTTCTCCTTTTTGAATTAACGAGGCCGTGTTTCCGACAACACAAGTTTTTAGTAAAAAGTCCATATCTTCTTTTTTATTAACAAAAAATTCTTTAACAGCCATTTCGTTTTTAGTTAATGTTCCTGTTTTATCGGAAAGAATTATTTGAACTGCTCCCAGAGTTTCAACTGCGGACATTTTTCTGACAATTGCATTTTTCTTTGCCATTCTTTTTGTTCCTATAGCAAGAGCAATTGTAATAACAGCAGGAAGACCTTCCGGAATAGCGGCAACAGCTGCGCTTATTGACAAAAGTATTAAATCAAACAAGTTTCTTCCTTGAGATAGTCCGATAGGTATTAAAGAAAAAGCAATAATCACCGCAACTGCCGAAATTATTTTTCCTAAAGTTGAGAGATTTTTCTGAAGAGGAGTCTTATCTATTTCAATAGAAGAAAGTGTGCCTGCAATTTTTCCAAAGCGGGTATTCATGCCGGTATTTTCTATAAGCAGACGACCCCTACCTTTTGAAACAAGCGTTCCTGAAAAAGCTAAGTCAAAAGAATTCTTTGCAACAGGAATGTACTCTCCTGTTAATACAGATTCATCAATTTCAAGATGATGGGATAAAATTATTTTCCCATCAGCCGGAATGTGCTCGCCTTCATTTAACAAGACTATGTCTCCTGGAACAAGTTCTGCGCTTGATATTTCTTCCTCTCTGCCGTTTCTTATAACTCTTGATAAAGGTTTTATATAACTTTTGAGTTTTTCAAGTGATTTTTCCGCGTTGTATTCCTGCAAAAAACCAAAAACAGCGCTTAATATAAGAATGGAGGCGATGAAAAAAGCATCAACAAGGTTTCCTATTACAAAAGAAAACAACCCTCCTGCAAAAAGAATGCCGTTAATAAAAGTGGGGAATTGGGATAAAAAGATTGAGAGGCCGCTGTAGCGTTTCTTAACCTCGATTTCGTTTTTGCCGAAAGTTTTTAATTTTTCTCCTGCCTCTTTTGAAGTCAAACCGCGCTCCATTATTTTATTTTAACAGAAACTTAGTAAAGATTATCTACCTTAGGCCTGTATTGAAGGCTTTCGGCAATATGAGCGGGTTTTATTTCTTTTGAGCTCTCTAAATCGGCGATTGTGCGCGAAAGTTTTATAGTCCTTTGATAGCTTCTTGCGGAAAGCTGCATCTTAGCAACTGCTAATTTTAAAAGAGCCAGACATTCATCGGAAAGCCCGCAGTACTTTTTAACATCTTTATTATTCATTTCCGCGTTAGAAGTTGTTTTTGTATTTTTAAATCTTTTTGTTTGGATATCCCTTGCTTTCTGAACTCTTTTTCTTATTTTTTCTGAAGTTTCAGCCCTAGGCTGATCAGCCTTTGGCTGAAGTTTTTCTACTTTTACAGCAGGAACGTCTAAATGAATATCAATTCTGTCAAGCATGGGCCCGGAAACCCTTTTTTGGTAGCGTAGGATTTGCGAAGGAGCGCACTTGCATTCGTGCGTGTTATCCCCAAAATATCCACACGGGCAGGGATTTTGCGCGGCAAACAAAACAAATTTGGAGGGAAAAGTTATTCTGCCCATTGCCCTTGAAATTGCCACAAATCCATCTTCCATTGGCTGTCTTAAGGCTTCTAAAACATGCCTTGGGAATTCGGGAAATTCATCCAAAAATAAAATTCCCCGGTGCGCCAGGGAAATTTCTCCGGGGCGCGGATTTGCTCCGCCGCCTATAAGTCCGATGTGCGAAGTTGTATGATGGGGGCTTCTAAACGGCCTTTTGGTTATAATCGGTTCGTTTTCCAAAAGACCGGAAATACTATAAATTTTTGTCACTTCCAAAGCTTCATCTAATGTTAATTCCGGTAAAATCGAAGGCAGCGTTCTTGCAAGAAGAGTTTTTCCGGCACCGGGCGGGCCTTTTAACAAAATATTATGTCCTCCGGAAGCAGCAATTTCCAAAGCCCGTTTTGCCTGTTCCTGTCCGGCAATATCTGCCATGTCAAATTCATAATCTTTATTTTTCATATAACTTTTAAGACTTCTTGGCCTAACTGCTTCTATTAAATTTTCTTTTGTAAAATGCCTAAGAAGTAAAAGAAGATTTTCAACAGGATAAATTTCAACGCCTTTTATAACTGAAGCTTCTTCGCAGTTAGTTTTAGGGATAAAAATTTTTTTAAAAATTTTCCCCTTTGCCATTAAGACTTGAGGTAAAATTCCGTTTGTATGACGCAGTCTTCCGTCTAAAGACAATTCTCCTGAAAAAAACATATCTGAAACATCTATATTTACTTGTCCCGAAGCAATTAAAATGCCGATTGCAATCGGTAAATCATAAGAAGCGCCTTCTTTAGGCAGGTCGGCCGGGGCTAAGTTTACGGTTATTCTTTTTTGCGGAAAATCACAGCCGGTGTTTTTAATTGCAGACCTTACCCGTTCTTTTGCTTCGTCAACTGCTTTGTCGGGAAGCCCGACAATTGTAAAAGAGGGGAGTCCCTGGTTTTGAATATCTATTTCAACTTCTACTAAAACCCCTTCTAAGCCGACAATTGCCGCAGAATAAACTTTCGCAAGCATGAAATAATAATAACACTTTTTAAAAACTGATATAATCGCGCCAACATGAGGGAAAGATTAACTTCTGTTCCAATTTCCAATCAAATAGAAGGTGGACAAAGATCCCAAGAACCAACTCTTAGAGAAAGTCTGGTTGGTAAAAAAGGTAAACTTCCAAAAGACCAAACAAGAGTTGCTAGGATGCTTAATTATCTGGACTTAAGCTTGGAGCAAAAAAGACTTTTGTTTTTTTACCATTTATGGCACGAAACTTCTTCTTTTGCGCCAATAAAGCAATTCATAGAATTAAAAGAGGACCCATTCGATTTTTTAATAGACCCTGTTTTAAAAAATGATAATCTTGTTGGAGCATATGCAGATTTTTATAATCGCTACGAAGAAAAAAATAGAACAAAGAGCCGTTTCCAAGAAAGACTGGATGAAATATTACCTTTAAGAGGTCTTTACCCGATAGCAGAAATTTCTAGAAGAACGGGTTATACAGAAAATTACATTAAGAGCATTTTTAAAAGAGCTTTAAAAAGAGGACTGGTTAAGTCTTTAGATAAAAAGGAAATTGCAGAAAGAGATCCTCGATATGAATATCATCGAATAATAAGAAAAGGAATTCAGAGATTAAGAAATTCAGATGATTATAGGTATTCTGAGCAGGAAATCGCTGATATATTAGCTCAAGAGTTTGGTCGCGTTGTAACTAAACAGCAGGTTAAAAGACAAATAAGACTACTTTTAAGAGATGGAAAAATTGAAAGAAGAATAAATCAGCTTAAATAACAATTATGTTTTCTCTTTCCTGACCGGTTGAAATATATGAAACTTTTACACCCACCAATTTTTCTATTTCTTTAACGTATGTTTTTGCTTCAATGGGTAAGAGCTCATATTTTTTAATCCCGTTGGTATTTTTCTGCCAGCCCTTCAGCGCTTTATAAACAGGTTTAACTTTTGCCAAGAAAATTGCGTCGCCGTCTTCATATCTGACTTTCTTTCCTTTTAATTCATAATGAGTACAAATTTTAATTTCGGAAAACTCGTCTAAAATATCAAGTTTTGTTATAGCGATATCGGTAAAGCCGTTTATTTTTGCCGCAAATCTAATCAGTTCTGCGTCAAACCATCCGCAGCGTCTTTTTCTTCCGGTTGTTGTCCCGTATTCATGACCAACTTCTGTTAAAATTTCGCCGGTTTTATCAAACAGTTCTGTCGGAAAAGGACCTGACCCAACTCTTGTTGTATATGCTTTTGCTACACCGATTATTTTCCCGATTTTTTGCGGAGCAATTCCTGCTCCGGCAGTTACGCCCCCTGACAAAACAGTTGAAGCGGTAACAAAGGGATATGTTCCAAAGTCATTATCTAAAAAAACCCCGTGCGCTCCTTCTAATAAAACTTCTTTTTTATTTTCTATCGTGTCGTAAACAAGTGAAAAAGTTTCTTTGACATAAGGTTCTATTTTATTAAAAAGCTGAAAATATTTTTTTTCAATCTCTTTTTGATTAAGCGGTTTTTCTTCCAAAGCTTTTAAGATTTTATTTTTTATTAAAAGCTGAAGCTTCAATTTATCACCAAAGACTTTTTTGTCGTAAAAATCAAAAAGCCTTATCCCGTTGTAGCTTACCTTATCCGCATAGGTTGGTCCAATGCCTTTTCCGGTTGTTCCTGTTTTTGCTTTTCCTTTTGCCTCTTCATACAGCCTATCTAAAAGCTTGTGATAGGGCATTATCACATGACATCTAGGTGAAATAAAGAGTCTGCCTTTTAATTTAATTCCCGCTTTTTCTAAAAGTTTAATTTCTGAAACTAAAACTTCTAAATCCAAAATTACTCCATTTGCAATTACAGCTTTTGCTTTTTTATTAAAAATTCCGCTTGGAATTAAATGCATTGCAAATTTTCCGTATTTATTTATTACCGTATGCCCGGCGTTGTTGCCGCCGTGGAATCTAACAATTAAATCGGAAGTTTCCGATAAGTAGTCGATTAATTTTCCTTTTCCCTCGTCGCCCCATTGTGCGCCGATAATTATATTTACCGCCATAAGCCAAGGAGTATTGTAGCTAAACAGTATTGGTAAAAGCAA
>JBBUCX010000039.1:0-5669 GCA_038057595.1 Patescibacteria group bacterium | reverse complement strand
ACAGAAATCAGAGAAAAAATAGATATTGTTTCGTTTATTTCCGAGTATCTACCTCTTAAAAAAATGGGCAGGAATTTTAAGGCAAATTGTCCGTTTCACAGCGAAAACACTCCCTCTTTTGTAGTTTCACCGGAGCGCCAAATTTGGCACTGTTTTGGCTGCAATAAAGGAGGGGACGCATATACATTTTTAATGGAATATGAAAACATGGAATTTCCGGAGGCTTTAAGAGCTTTGGCAAAAAAAACAGGCGTTACACTTAGACAGTCGCAGTTTAAGCAGGGGGAGTATTCGGAAAAAGAAAAAATATTTACAATTAACGCTCTCGCCTTAAAGTTTTACCATTATATTTTAACAACACATAAGGCTGGGAAACTCGCGCTTTCTTATTTAACCAAAGAAAGAAAATTGGGAAAAGGAATGATTGAAACTTTTGAATTAGGTTTTTCGCCAAACACAGGAAGTTCTTTATCAGATTATTTAGTTAAGAAAAAAAATTATAAAAATAAAGATTTAATTTTAGCAGGACTTTCAATTGAAAGAAACGGAAAACTTTACGATTTTTTTAAAAACCGGATTATGTTTCCGCTTTTTGATCACAGAGGAAATGTGGTTGGATTTTCAGGAAGAAGCCTTGAAACCGAATCTCATCCCTTGTCTCGCTTACGCTCGCAAGCGGGCTCCTTCGCTAATGCTCAGTCCGCCCCAAAGTATATCAACACAAAAGAGACATCCGTGTATCACAAGGGCAGTATGTTTTTTGGTTTAAACAGCGCAAAAGAAGAGATAAAACAAAAACAAAATGCAATTATTGTTGAGGGCGAGTTTGACGCAATTTCGCTTTTCCAGGAAGGCATAAAAAATGCCGTGGCCATAAAAGGGACTGCGTTAACTGAAAATCAGGTTAATTTGCTTTCAAGATTTACGCCAAAAGTAACACTTTGCCTAGACCAGGATAGCGCGGGATTTGAAGCAACGAAAAGAAGTTTAGAGGTAATTGAAAAAAAAGGATTGGCAACCTCAACAATAGTTTTAAAAAACGCAAAAGATCCGGATGAAGCGATTAAAAAAAACCCGGGGGAATTCAAAAAAGCGCTAAAAGAGAGTGTAGAAATTTACGATTACTTAATTGAAAAATTTGTTTTGGAAAATAATAAAAACTCCGCTTCCGGGAAAAAGATAGTTACAGATAACTTATTGCCTCTTTTTTTCAATATTTCAAACGAGATAATTAAAGAACATTACCTTAAAAAATTAAGCAAAATCTTAGATATCTCGTTTGAAAGTTTGTCTAAAGAGACAGGGAAATTCTCTAAAAAAAACCAGGAAGATAAAATAACAATTCCTAAAAAAGATAAAAAGGGAAGAAGAGAACTTTTGGAAGAATATCTGATTTCTTTAATTGTTCAGAATGAAAATTCAAAAGAAGAAGTGGTAGAGGTTAAAAAAATAATCTCGGATTATAAATTTGAAACACCGTCTTTAGAAAAAATATTAGAAAATATTTATTTATATTTTGAGGAAAAAGATAAATTTGACGATCAGGATTTTGTAAAAAATTTATCTAAAGAACTTCTAGCAGCTTTTAACATGTGTTATTTGCTTCCTTTGCCAAAGTTTGCGACTGAACTAAGGCATGAGGAAGAATTAAAAAAAGTGGCAAAAGAACTTTTAACAATTTTTATAAAAGACAAAGTTAAGCTAATTTCAGAGGAAATAAAACAAAAAGAAAACGATAAAAATCCGAAAAAGTTGGAAGATTTAAAGAAAGAATTTACAAGACTTTTGTCTCTTCTTCCTAAAAATTAAACTTGTAGTTTAAACTAAGCTTAAGATTTGTTAAAATAGATATATGCAAAAGCCCAATATACTAACAGAGATAGTTTCCGGCGCAAAAAAAAGAGGTTATATAACCCAGGAAGAAATTTTATCTATTTTCCCACGTCCCGAAGAACACCTGCAGGAATTAGATCAGCTGTACGACAAGTTAATGCGTTCGGAAATTGATGTTTTCGAATCAGTTGCCTCGGCAGCGGACGAAGAAAAACCCATAGAGGATTTGGAAAAAGAATTAGAAGCATTAACCGTACTTACCGAAGGCACAGTTTCCGACCCTGTCAGAATGTACTTAAAAGAAATTGGAAGAATTCCGCTTTTAACCTTTGATCAGGAAATCTTTTTGGCAAAAAAAGTAGAAAAAAAAGATAAGCCGGCAAAACAAAAACTGATTAATTCAAATCTAAGGCTTGTTGTTTCTATTGCCAAAAAATATGTCGGAAGAGGACTAACGCTTTTGGATTTAATCCAAGAAGGGAATCAGGGCTTGATAAGAGCGGTTGAAAAATACGATTGGAGAAGGGGCTATAAATTTTCAACCTACGCCACCTGGTGGATCAGGCAATCTATAACAAGAGCAATTGCAGATCAGGCAAGAACAATTAGAATCCCAGTCCACATGGTCGAAAACATAAATAGATTTTTAAGAGCTTCAAGAAAATTAATGCAGGAATTAGGCCGTGAACCAACGCCTGAAGAAGTTGCCAAAACGCTGGGGATTGATCCGGACAAAGCATTAGAAATTATAAAAATTTCCCAGGAACCGGCAAGTTTGGAATCGCCGGTTGGCGACGAAGAAGATTCGCGTTTGGGAGATTTTATTCACGATACTTCAGCGCCCACTCTTTTTGATACAGCCAGTAGGGAGCTATTAAAAGAACAAATTGAACAAGTTTTATCAACACTTTCAGATAGGGAAAAAAGAGTTTTGGAAGAAAGGTTCGGGCTTAAAGACGGAAGGCCAAAAACTTTGGAAGAAGTCGGAAAAATGTTTGCGGTAACGCGTGAGCGAATAAGACAAATAGAGGCAAAAGCGCTTAGAAAATTAAGACATCCATCCCGAGGTAATAAACTTAAAGATTACCTTAGTTAATTTTTCGCTTGCAAACTTTACCAATTTGCAATAAACTCATTCTTATTAAAAAAGAGTTGGGGTTTCTATGAAATTACGCTCCATATTTTTCTTTGCTTTGCTGCCTCTTGTCTTATATCTAGCATACCTTTTGTTTTATTTTCCGATACACGGAGAAATACATCTTAGTAATGACATAGGCCGGGATTTTCTTCTTCTTCAAGAACTGGACCAGAAAAAAATCGTCCTTATTGGTCCGCGCTCTAACACCGAAGGCTTATTCCACGGACCTTTATGGACGTACATGAATTACCCGGCGTATGTAATAAGCAATGGCGATCCTGTTACAGCTGCCTGGTTTTGGGCTATTTTAGGAATTGTTTTTTTATTAACCACTTTTTTTATAGTCAGAAAACTTTTTGGTATACTCCCTGCAATTGCCGCTTCCTTACTTTTGTCAGTAAGGTTAATCCCGCACATTAACAGCGTTTTTAGTCCGGAAGCGATGTTTTTTTTCGTGCCCTTTTTTCTTTTTACTATAACAAGGTATATAGAAAGTAAAAAAGCTATTTTTCTTGCATTTCATCTTATTACAGGAGCGATATTCGTCCAGCTTAACATCGGTGTTGGTATTCTTTTCCTTTTGATGTCCTCCTTTTTATCAATAGGGTTTATTATTAAAAATAAGTTATGGAAACATTTGCTCGCGTTTTTAGTAGTTCCGCTATTTCTATCAAACTTTATCGCTTTTGACATTCGCCACGATTTTAGGATGTTAAAAGCGATTCTTAATTTAGGCAATTCTTCAGATTTCATAATACCTTTTAAAGATTGGATACAAGATAGGTTAAATAACACCGTTTCTATACAGCTTTTATCGGATACGACTAATCTTTTACTTTTTGTTTACGCCGTTTTTGCCCTAGTTGTTGTTGCAACCATAATGAGGATAAAAAACGACGCCAAGGTAAGAACAGTATATCTTGTTTTACTTTTCTACTATTTTGGCTATATGGTTCTTAGTTTCTTCAATAAAGGCATTATGTTATACCATTACATCCATCTTCTTATACCGCTTACGACAATCTGGTTCGTTTCATTTTTAAAAGGTCCATATAAAATTGTTTTTGCAATTGTTGTTTTCATTGTTTTTCTTCTTAATTTTAATTTTTCCCTGCAATGGGTAAGCAGTACTCAAGACTCAATTGTCGGAAAGTCCCGGGATTCCTGGACTGCATTAAAAAACGTTGCAAATTCTATTACTGATGCGGAAAAAGGCAAAGAATTTGGTTATTTTGTTTTTTCACCCGATTCCTATGCATATCAGCAGCGCTATGCGATGATTTATGCTTTTAAGAAATCCAACGCAAAAGCTTTTGAATATGTTAAAAAACCTATAACTTATGTTATTGCCTCTCCTCCGCCTGAAAACGACCCATATATGACTTATGTTTGGTGGGTAAGAAATCAGGTAAAAATTTCATCTATATCTTTGGCAACAAAAAAATTTCCCGGCGGCTATACTACGGAAAAGTTTAATTTAAATAAAGAAGAACAAAAAGTGCCTTTTGATAATAATATTAAACTTGGTATCTCCTTCCGCTAAAAAGTTCCTCTAAGGTCGTTTTCAGCTGCGTAAGCTCTCGCCCGATCCCTTTTTTGTGTATAAATTACGTGAGCTTCTTTTTGTCCTACCCATACTTCCCATTCCTTTGCGGTTACGCTTCCATATATGGGTTCGGGTGGCGGCGCAGAAACTTCGAGTGGTTCAGTCGGTTTTGATTCATGATGTAGCGAAGGAGAAACTGATGGTAAACTTATCGCAGAAGGAGTAGTCTCTGGCAAAGAGGGAGATTGATCCTGCCTCGCAACTTCACTAACGGCAACAGCCATAGAAATCCTTTATATGATATATTTTGATACCTTTCTTTGGGAATGTCAAGTCGTACGGGTAGGGCTTTTCACGGGCTGAAGCCCTAGCGGTAAAAAAAGAAGCCTAGCCTTCAGTGACAAACAACATTAAAAATTGTTTTGATTGTATTTGACCTATTTGCTATAATTCTTCCTTATGAGTCAAGCTGAAAGAGGATGTGGCAATGCAGAAGCACCAACGCAGACAAATGTGTTCGAATCACTGACACCTGCTCAGATAAAAGAAAGATGCGTTGCTCTTCTTAAAACAGCTACAGATCCTGAAGAAATCTTATTATTACAAAGAGGAGTACTTCAATTTACAGCTTATCTTAATCCCGATGACGTAGACGGATTATATGATATTCGGATAGTTGAAAGGAATAAGCAAAGACCTGCTGGCGAAGCTTGTACGGATTACATTATTGGACATGGGGTTGATGCGCAGGCATTTCATGATGATATGTTGGCTAACTTCACAGAAACAGAGAAGCCAACTCCGGGAGCATACGCGCTCTATACTCAGTTTGGTTTAATCCCAAAACATATAGGCAGAGTTACCGATAATGGAACTGTTATATCAAAATGGGGACAGGGTGGACATGTTTACGAACACAAACCATTAATGGTTCCGCTTTCTTATGGAGATACAATAACTTACTACTCTTCCCCAAAAATTAATTGAAGCCTCATCCATGGAATAAATCTTGATCTGAAAATCCCGAAGGGGTAGATCCTTTATTTATTTTAGGTTTAATGATAAAATTATTTCCACATTCCGCAGTGGCTCAACGGTAGAGCGGCGCCCTGTTAAGGCGATGGTTCTAGGTTCGAATCCTAGCTGCGGAGC
>JBBUCX010000038.1:0-10635 GCA_038057595.1 Patescibacteria group bacterium | reverse complement strand
AAATGCTGCAACGCAGCACCAGCTTTGCTGGTATTTAACAGGGTTAATCTAAAAAGGTGATACGATAACCTGCCCAATCATCGTATCACCATTCTAGCTTCCAAATATTGATATAAAAATATCAATCTGTATCAATCAAATCGATTAATTTTAGCCTCATCAATTTTTCTTGACAACCCGATTTTTTTTTGATATCAACATCAAATAGGTAATTAGTATTTTTTCCTGCCTAAGGACTAATTACCCTTTTTCCAAGAGCATTGCTTATCGTACAAGGACTTATTAATTCAAGTAACGAAAGCGATGCTCTTTTTTGTCTTCAACCCCGTCAAACGGGGCTAGAGCAAAACAACAGGAATACTAATCCCTTTTTCCAGCAATTTTTTAAATTGCTCCCTGCCTTGCTTTACAAGGACATCTTGCTTATAATCTGAAATCGTTTTAACGCTTCTTTTGCTTTTTGAACTAAAGAAATTAAATTTCATATCTAAAGCCGATTTTATCACAGCTTGTCAAGTGTGTCAAACCTATAGCAAAAAACATCACTAAAACAGCACACCTTATAGTAAATATATTATGATTTAGATTGATTTGGCGACATAATTTGTTATAAGAAAAAAATGTGGATAACTCATGGATAAATTTTTAATTCTCAATTTTTAATTTATACAGATTTTATTAAAGGAGAGAAAAAGGAGCGAAGCGGAGCATTATAATCGTTAAGGGTTTTATGCTTTGCCCAGAGCTTAATAAGCGAAAGGATGTTTTTTTTAACGTCCAGTAAATAATTTCGCGGGTCGTTGCGGTGATGGTGAAGGAATTCTTTGAGGTTTGTGAACTTACCATAAGGCATAAGCTTCATAAAAATATCGCTATAAATAAACGGATTTGAGTTTGTATTAAATCTTAAAACATCTTTTGGAAGTAAGCCCCTGTTTATTAAAACTGTTTCAAATTGCATTGATATTCCGTGTAATGGATTTTGGTAAATAAGGGAATTTTCGTTTGGAAAATTGCTTTTGCCGATTAGTTTCCCTTTTTCATTAATAAAATTGCATTGTGAGCCAACAGCAACCATATTTGGGTTTTCGCTTAAAAAACGAAGTTGTTTTTTAAGCCTCAAAGGGCTTGAAAAGTCGCTGGTATCCATAAAGGTAATGTATGTTCCTTTTGCTTTTTTTATGGCTCTGTTTAAAGTTACCGCTATGCCGTATCTTTTTACATTTTTATAAAGTCTTATTTTTTTGTTTTTCTTTTTAAGCTTTCGAAGTATTGAGTAGGATTTATCAGAGGAAGAGTCATCTATGGCAATAATTTCAATGTTTTTGTAGGACTGTTTTAATAAACTAATGATACACTGCGAAAGCGTTGTGGCAGCGTTGTGGACAGGTAAAATAACCGAAATTAAAGGTTTTTCTTTCATTTATTTTAAGTACGCCTGTCCCGCCGAAGCTTTAGCGAAGGCGGAAGGTACTTATTTTGAGGTTAAATATAGACAGAATAATTAACCTATAAATTCAACTTTATAATTTTATCAATTTCCGCATTTAAAGTCAAACCCTAGCGGGATATTTTCCAGATTTCAGCTTCAAGAATCCGATAACAAATAATGAGGCTATTGGAAGCAGTAAAAACCCTAAAAACTCCAGATATTGAGGCAAATATATTATTGTTAAATTAGTTTTTTGCTTGTTGGGATTATCTATTACCCAACCGTTCTCCCAGTTATTAATTAAAACGTGGTTCTTAACTTTTTTCCCAAGCATAAAAGGAAAATGCTCGTTTAAAAATGCCGTTAAACCTTCTGAATCATTGACTTCATAGGCTTGCCACCCGTTATCAAAAGTTTGGGAAAGAATAAGGGTGTAGGGAGAATTGGTATTTGAACTTATTTTAACTTTGTATAGGCTTTCGTTTGGATGCAAAGTAGATAGTTTAATTATGTTGGAATTTGCTTTTGGCTCCTTAGCTTTAACAAAAACCATAGAAGTCAGAAAATTGTAGGGAATAGGATATATTCGGATTTCTCCAAGGGTGTTTACTGTTTCATCTTTTTCAATTGAAATATTATCGAAATGAAATGAATATGCTCTTCCGAACTCCTCCAAAGGTTGGATTATAAAGTTTTGCAGTTTAAGATTATTTTTACTGCTAAAATAAGTATCAATCGGAGCATATTTTTGATCTTCATTCAAAAGCCAGAAATGCAAAGGCCTTCCTTTTAAGTTTTGGGATTCAATAAATGCAATATACCCTTGATCATGGGTAAAAGTTGAGGAATACGGAGAAAAACAAGCTGTCGAGTTAATAGAAGATAATTCAAGGATTTTTTTACCGTTTTTGTTAATAATATTAGTTTTAATTGGGCCATTATTAAAATTGTCACAATTTTTAATATCTTTAAGCATATCGGCAGACGGTTTAAATGCAAAATTGACATAATTATCTTCAATCTTTGGTATAGCAACAGTAAGAATATCGCTATCGTTAATCTTTGGAAGAACAATTTCAGTTTCGGGAAGCAATTTTTTAATGTTCTCTTTTGTCAGAGTAAAACTCTGGGAGACATTAAGGCTAATGTTACTCAAAACAATTACATTATCTTGAGTTGTAGAGAGAAATGTCGAACCTAACTCCCCTTCATAAACAAAAGGTTCTATTTTAAAGCTTTTTACTCCGTTAATGTTAACGTAAAACCCATAATTATTTTTTTGGTTGATTATAAAAATAGGTTTTAATTTTTCATCTCCCCATATTTTAATTTTTTGATCCTTTTCAGAACTATGTTTCTTCGTTAAGAAAATTTCCGGGGTTTTTATTAAAAGACTAATAGCGATTGTGCCATTTGTACTTTTATTCTGTAGCACTTGGACATAGACCATTTTTTCTAAATTAGTAAATGATGAAATATTAAGTTTTGTTTCCGAGTTAATGTTTGTAAGTTTTTTGCTAAATTCGATATTTTTTCCGTTTTCTTTTACGCTATATTCCTGATCTTCTTGATTTTTAGCAGAAAAAAGCGACCTGAAAGGATAAAATATGGTTAAATTAGTAATATCTGTAATGTAATTTCCTAAAGTCGCATAAGCTTTGTCGTAATTGCCCCATTGGTACTTATTGGTAACAGGAAGCTTTCCTGCTGTATAAATAAAATTATTTACATTATCTTTTAAGCTGACTTTATATATAGCAATATTGCCAAAAGAAGCTGATTTTTTTATTTCGGGAATTTGAGCTATTAATTTTTCGGTTTCACTAGTCATAAGCACTTCGGGGGAAGGAGGATTTATAATATTTTTATCCAAAAGCAAAAATCCTACCTGATACTTATTAAGGACATTTTTTAAAAGCATGGGATTTTTTGAATAAAGGGCGTTGGATAATTCCCAATAATAATTTTCACTTGGCTTTGACCAGACATCAAAAGCCCGGTCTAGAATAGGCTGTTTTATTCCATACCATAAGAATCCCGATCCTCCATAACCCCATTTATAAAACCCCCATCCCCAAAACGTGGGTTGGGGCAGGTTAGCGATGCGCATATTTTTATCCTGTGTTTTAAAATAATCAAAAGTTTGTAAATATTCTTTTGGTAAAGAAAGCTTTTCTTTGTAATAAAACAACTCTCCTTTAAAAACAGGGAAAATAAAGAAAATAATTAAAACAGAAAAAATTGCAATTGCTAGATAGGAAAAAACATTTTTAATCCTAAAACGGTTTTCTAGAAATGAATATATTTGGAAAACTCCCATTGCAAAAAAAACAGCGTAGCAAAGTAAAAGAACTACTCCAAATTTAGTAAAGGGAAAGCGGAAAATTTCACTAAAAACAGGAAATAGCTTCAAGAAACTATCAATCCATGAAAACGGAGGAGTATTTGTGGCAAGCATGGTAAAAGAAAAAATAAATAAAGAACCCATTACTATAAAAATTGTTTTTTTCGTTTTTATAGAGGAGATTAATCCTATTAAGATAACTGCAAAGAATAAGTAACCAATATAAACAATAAACGGATTAGTTAGTTGATCTCTCCACGGTTTTAACATATATGCGAATTTGCCCGTTAAATCGGGATCTACGTTATTAAACCAAAAACCCTTTAAAAGCATTACGCTTTCAATATCGCCAAATGCTTTATTTTGAAGAATTACTGTTTGCGTTGCCATTTGGTTTATTTTTGCATCCAAAGCAACGTTGGAATTGGTTATTGCAAAATATAAAAAGGGCAGCAGCCAAAAAGCATTTATTATAAAAGTTAAAAATATTGCCTTTAAGCTTTTGTTAAATAACTCTTTACGCTTTTCTCGAAGGTTAAATGAGACTAATATAATTGCAAACACAAATAAGTAAACGAGAAAAACAGTAGGCACCTGGCCTTGAGGAATAGCTAAGATGTTTATGGTAATAAAGAAAAACAAAGCTTTTTTAGTATTGTTTTCCAAAAAATAAATTAAACTTAAGATAAGCCAGGGAAGAAAGCCATAATGGGTAATCATAGGTTCAAACGGAACGTAAAAGGTTTGAACAGTCATAAGATTTAACAAATAAAAAAGGCTTCCGATAAAAGCAACGGGGCTGTTTTTGTTAAATACGGTTTTTATTAAAAAGTAAACTCCTAAAGCGCCTGTAAGCAGCATTGTGAATACATAAATTTGTCTAATAAGGTTTATTGGCGCTATAAACGATAGGAGGTAAATAAAAATAAGTCTTGGAAGTTCTGCAGCGTGTCCGTTACCGGCTAAAAGTCCTAACCCCTGGTATTCCTGCCAGGTAGAAAAAATAGCACGCTTGATATTTAAGCCTAAATTAAGTTCGGGCAAAAGGTTGTCCCAGCCTATTAAAAACTTTGTAAAAGAAAGATTAGTTAAAATAACCGCCGTAAAAATTAAAAGCAAAACAACAAGCAGCAAATATTTCCTAAACATAATAAAACGTTAGGCTGAAGAGAGTGCCGGTTTAAACTCGTATTCCATATTCTTAGAGATTATCTCATTGTAAGATTTGGCAAGTTTTAAAAAACTTCTCTCCTGACCCAATGCTTTACTAAATTTTACCATTTTTTGATGTGTTTTTGTTGCGCTTGCATTTTTAATTGTTAAGACAAGGCTTTTTGCGTTTAAGTCGAATAAGATATCGTCTCTTGCTATGTTTGCATAGTCCATAGATTGTCTTACATCCTTTGAGCTTAACAATAGTTCAAGTTTTCTTGAAATTATAAAAGGCTTTTCATGTGATAGAGCTAAAGATAAGGGTCCGGAAGAAGACATAAAAGTCCTGTATGGTAAAACAACTAAGTCGGAAGCTTTAAAAATAGGCGTAATATCTTTTTCGTCAACAAAACCGGTAATAATTGTGTTTTTGGACTTTTTTGCTTCGTTATTAACTTTATTTAAGAATTTTTGATAATGAGCTTTCTTTTCTTGGGTAAAACTTGGTCCGCCTGCTACCACAAGCTTAATTCTTTTCCCATTTAAAGTATGTTTATCTTTAAGCGCTTTAATCAAGAAATCAACTCCTTTGTACCAGGTAAGGTAGCCAAAGTAAAGAATTATAAAGTCATTTTTCTTTATCCCAAGCTTTTTATTTATTCTTGCTGTATCTGCACTGTTATTTTCAATATTAAAATCAACCCCGTGGGGGATTACATTGATTTTTCCTTTACCGATTAAAAGTTCGAGTCTTTTTTTGAATTCATCTTCTAAAACAACTATATTTTTAACAGGCATAGTTAAAGCTTTATAAAATAATTTAAGTAAAAGATTTAATATCATAGTTTTTGGATTATTCGCAGAAATTCCTATATGACCTGATATTTTCTTAAGATCAAAAAGCACTTGATGAATAACCATGGTAATATCTTTTCCTAATAAAAATAAAAGCCATGTAAGAGGAGCAATCATGCCTGTTGCGATTGTATTTCCAAAAGATGCAAACTCAAATTCGATAAGTGTTGATTTAACCTTGTTAAATCTATTGGCATTTTTTAAGATTTCTATATAAGAAAGGGGATTATTTCTTTTAAAACATCTAATAACAAGAATTCCGTCTTCTTCATATACCTCCGGTTTTTTAAGAATCATGGTTAAAACAATAATCTTTTTGCCCGGATTTTCTTTTTGTAACCCCGAAATTGTATTTTTGGTAAAAGAAGATACAGCGCAAACGCCTTTGCTATATGTTTCTCTTTTTTTAGGGTAACTTGCAATTACCAAAAGAGAATTACTGTTGTTATAGTTTTCCCAAATTTTATTTTTCATAAGTTTTTATTTTTGAAAGAGGGTTCCTGGGATAATTTTTTAAGAAAATTTTCCAAGAACCCTCTTTATCCCTAAACATTCAATAAATTGAATGTTTATTATTTTGTTGGAGTAAATCCAACTGCTCTGCATGGATGAACTTTTCCGTCATCCCATTTAGGTAAAGCCATTTTATCAAGAAGTATTGTTGCTTCTTGTTCGCCGGAAACCGGCCATATTGTGGCTCCCTGAACACCAACTGCTACTCCGTTTGAAACAAAACAATCAGGATTTTTTCCTGGTTTTGTATCAAAATATCCATCTAAAACGTAGCCCTGTGGGTTAACAGCAGATACGAATGCTTCCTCTCGGAAGTGCCATCCGCCGTCTGCGCTAGGTTCCCATCTTGATGCTTTTTTACTTTCAACGTCAGTTCCAAAAAGCATACCTGCTTCCTTGGCTGTTTTAGGCCATGTTGGAAGTTCGGCTGATTTTGCAGTTTCAGTGCTTCCTGTTATAGGAGCTGCTGATTGGCCAGCTGTTTCGTTGGCCGCATTAGTTTCTCCTATTGCTTTTACAACAGCTTCAGCTAATTTATCATAATCGATAGGAGCAACTTCACCACTTGGTGAGGTTGATGGCGTTTGGCTTGGGGCTATTGATGCCTTAGCATCTCCGCCACATCCTGCAATTGCCATTGTTCCTACTAAAGCTAGTGCTGCAGTTTTTCTATTAATGAAATTTCCTATTTCTTTGTTTGCCATTATTTCTCACCTCCTTTAAAACCACTTTTATATGATTTCTTTCTTAAAATTAATCCTGCTAATCCTCCGGGAATTAATGCCATTAAAGGTAACATTTCCGGTCCTGTTGCGGGTGTTGATACAATTTTGGGAGCTTCAAAAACCTGGGGAACAGCTGCTCCCAAAACACCTTTTTGAACACAAAACTGTGAAGAAGATGAATTGATTAATCCGTTTGAATCTGTTCCGGTTGCCTGATTTAAAGGACAAATTATACCCTGGTCTGTAGGCAAAGATTTTTCATCAGCTATTTTACCTATAATTATAAAAGGAGTTGTACTTTGTCCTGCGCCCAAATTAGTTACGGTAAAAGTTAATGTTTTATTGTTAGAATCAAAACTCCCAGGACCTGAAACAAAACCTAAAAAGTCTGGGAATTGATCAACAACCGTAATTGTAGGTATAGTTTCAGAACCGGTGTTTGTAACAACGACTTGAAAATTTACCTTATTGGAAGGGGAATACTTGGCGTCATTTATAGATAAACTGTTGACAAAATTTCCGCCGGCTTTACCTGGTACCTGAACGAGTTTTCTAATAGAGAATGAAAATGATGTGCAGGTTTGACCTCCGCCATAAATCGGCTGACACTGCGCAAAGGCCGAAGTCGCGTTTGACGCGATTGAAAAACCTAAGATAAGTGATGTTGCTAAAAATGTATATAAAGATTTTTTCATAAGTTTAGTATTTGCGACCTAGAGTATACCAACTATTATAGGATATGTCAAGTATCCAAAATAAGTATCTATTTAAGTTTATTTTAGGAATGCAGGGCATTATAACAACTATTATAGGGTATGTCAAGGATTCTATTAGATACTAGCAACTAGTTACTAGTAACTGCTTTTTTGTCTATTGACAAAAAAGAGAAGCTGTGGTGTAATAATTTTGCTTTTAAAAACCTTCAATTCCTGCTTTGGCGGGATAAAAGCAAAATCCAAAAACATTGATTAATTAATTCATCAATCATATATCGTAAATCTTTTATTATGCCGGTTAAGAAAAAAGTTCATTCAACAGACTCCATTGTTGCTTCATCTGTAGAGGATATTGTCGGTCAGCCTGTAAAAGAAGAGGTTTCTGTTCCTGTGCAGCAAGAATATGCGCCAAGGCCAACTCGCAATTACGACGAGCTAAGATACGAACAACAAGCCGTGCCGACGCAGGAAGTTAAAGGATTTTTAGATATTCAGCCGGAAGGACACGGGTTTTTAAGGCCGAAATTCATTCCCTCACAGCGTGACATTTACATTTCCCAATCGCAAATAAGGCGTTTTATGCTAAGACCCGGAGATTTAGTCGAAGGAGTCGGCAGACCGCCAAAAGATACAGAAAGATACTTCGGTCTTTTAAAGGTTGAAAAAGTAAATGAAATGGGAGCGGATGACAGTCTTAATAGGCCATATTTTGACGATTTAACCCCGATTTATCCAAAAAAACAGGTTACATTAACAACGGGACAAAAGCCTCTTTCTACAAGAATTATAGATTTAGTAGCGCCAATTGGCTTTGGGCAAAGGGGCATGATTGTCTCTCCGCCAAAAGCAGGAAAAACAACTATACTAAAAGAATTGGCAAATGGCATTACCAAAAACTTTCCGGATGTTCATTTAATGGCAGCTTTAATAGGGGAAAGACCGGAAGAAGTTACAGATATTACTTCGTCTGTTATCGGCGAAGTAGTTGCTTCTAATTTTGACGAACCGCCGGAAAATCAGACAAGAGTTGCGGAAATTACGCTTGACAGAGCCAAAAGGATGGTTGAAATGGGTAAAGACGTTGTTATTTTACTCGACTCAATTACAAGACTTGCCAGGGCTTATAATCTTTCAGTTGCGCCATCGGGAAGAACATTGTCAGGAGGTTTTGATCCGGCAGCTTTATGGCCTGCTAAGAAGTTTTTTGGAGCAGCCAGAAATTGTAAGGAAGGCGGAAGCCTAACCATTATTGGAACAGCTTTGGTTGAAACAGGCAGTAGAATGGATGATTTGATTTACGAAGAATTTAAAGGAACAGGCAATATGGAGCTCCACTTAGACAGACGGCTTGCTGATAAAAGAATATATCCTGCAATTGATATTGAGGGCTCCGGAACAAGGCAGGAAGAACTTATTCTTTCCGAGGACCTTTTGAAAAAACTCGTTACCATGAGAAGAGCTTTATATATGCTAACAGACGATGAAAGAACAGCCGTTTTAATAGAAAGGCTTGCAAAATCAGAAAACAACGAAGAGTTTTTAGACTCTTTAAAAACAGGCTAATTCAGATACTAGTTACTAGTCACTAGTTTCTAATTCAAGTTGACACTCTGCACTTATTTTGCTACCATTTATTCTCCTTAGATGAATAAGAAAAAGCTGATAAGCTTTATTTTACCCATAAAATCTTTTTTGTTGATATTTCCTGAATTCCTTTCTTTTTTCTACAACTATTTAAAAAGTAAAACAATCAGCCTTAGTCTTCTTTTTGAGGCTAATAAGAATATTTTAGTCAGATTTTTTACGATGAAGCGGGGCCGGTATTCACGGCCTTTTTTGCATTTTGCCACAATGGGGGTTTTAACAATAGGGGTAATTTTGGCTCCATTTTTGGCAAGCACCTATCCTATTTTTTCCCAAAATTCAACTTCAGCTGCTAAAATAGCCTCTTCTTCACAAGCACAGTCAATTTTTGTCGGCGAAAATTTATTCCAAACAGATATTTCGCAAAAGCCAAGGGATAAAGTAATTAGCTATACGGTGCAAAAAGGGGATACAATCTCTACCATTGCCGAGAAATTTGGAATTTCTACCGAGACTATAAAATGGGCAAACAATTTAACTAATGATTATTTAAATGTCGGCGACAGCTTAGAAATTCTCCCCGTAACAGGCATTGCCTATAAGGTTCAGTCAGGCGATACTGTTTATACAATTGCTAAAAAGTTTGATACCATTGCGCAAAAAATCGTAGATTTCCCTTTTAACGACTTTGCCAATCCGGAAACTTTCTCTTTAGTCAGCGGGCAAATACTTATTGTTCCGGACGGAATTAAGCCTTCGGAACAGCCATTTATAAAACGCCAGATTTATATCGCGCAAGGTCCGACTTTTCTATCATCAGCCGGTTTTACCTGGCCTATTAGCGGCGGCATTTCACAATTTGCATCCTGGTATCATATGGCGCTTGATATAACAAATCCGACCGGTACTCCTATTGTAGCTTCGCAAAACGGAACAGTTACAAAAATCTCAACAGGGACATGGGACGGAGGATACGGTAATAATATTATAATAGACAGCGGATCTGGCTTTCAAACTCTTTATGCCCATATGTCAGGGATAAATGTATCAATCGGACAGCAAGTAGCTGCGGGAAAAACAGTAATAGGATATGTTGGCAATACCGGAAGAAGCACAGGTTCGCATTTGCATTTTGAAATAAGAAGAAACGGAGTTTTAGTAAATCCGCTTCCGTACCTGCAGTAATTAGATACTAGTTTATTAGACGATAGATGATAGAATATAGAAAGTAGATTTTTGAAGTTAGAGGATAGATGCTGGATTGAATTTCTAGTTTTCATCTTCGAATTACCATTTTCTACCTTCCATTTTCTA
>JBBUCX010000037.1:0-10443 GCA_038057595.1 Patescibacteria group bacterium | reverse complement strand
AGAAAAAGTTGACGCAGAAAAAATTAAGGCGGTTTTAACCGCGAAACTAAAATGACAGACGGAACAAATTCTTCAGAAATATTACAACCTATCCCCGTAGAAAGAAGAAGCTTTGAAAGAAGATCATTAACGTCACAGGAGCAAATCTCTGCAACTAAAGACTGGGTTAGAACACAAAGAGAAAAAGTTGAAAATGGAATTTTGACTCAGGATGAATACGATGAGCTAATAGCAAGATCAATGGTAGCAAGGGAAAAACTTACAGAACGGGCAAATGAAAAAAGAAGAAAAGATCCAATGACAGGTCGTTTAAATAAAGGAGCCTATTTTGAAGAGATTGATAAACTTATTTACGCCGGTACACCATTTGGAATGATGATAGTAGATATTGATCATTTTAAAGTAGTAAATGACACGTACGGCCATGCAACGGGTGACAGTGTCTTAATCCAAACTACACAAAATTTAAATTTGCACTTAAGACAAGCGAGACCAGATACAGCCCAAAACGATCAAATCTTTCGCTATGGTGGAGAAGAATTTGTAGTCCTATTGCCAGGGATGCATAGCGAAGAAGACCTAGAAAAAGTTTCTGAGAAAATAAGAATTGCAGTCAGTGCTTCCCCGTATTCAGTTAACAAGGATAGTCGAAATATTCACATTCCCGTTACGGTAAGTATTGGTGGAGGAATATATAGACAAGAGCGACAACCCGAGCTAAGAGACGCTGAGGGAAAAATAATAGATCCAAAAATAGTTTTTTTTGACAAAGTTGATACTAAGGGTCTATATCAAGCAAAAGAAGGAGGAAGAAACAAAACAGTTATTGTTTCCCCTTAACTATGGCGGATTTTGTACATCTTCATAATCACAGCGAATTTTCCCTACTTGACGGTCTTTCAAAAATTAAAGACATGGTTAGGCGCGCCAAGGAACTAAATATGCAGGCAATTGCCATAACAGACCACGGCAATATGTACGGAACAATTAATTTCTACAAAGCATGCATTGAAGAAGGAATAAAACCAATAATCGGAGCTGAAATTTACATTAGTAAGCGTACCCGTCATGATAAAGAGGCCGGTGTTGATTCAGATTCAAACCATTTGATTTTACTTGTAAAAAACTTCCAGGGATACAAAAATTTAATGAAAATAATTTCAATCGCAGGGCTTGAAGGCTACTATTATAAGCCAAGAACCGACTTGGAACTTTTAAAAAAGCATCATGAAGGATTGATTTGTTTAAGTGCTTGTTTAAACGGTTTTGTATCAGAGCCTTTAATAAGAAACCAGCAGGAAACAGCGGAAAAAAGAGCTTTAGAGCTATCAGAAATATTTGGGCAGGATAATTTTTATATAGAACTTCAAAAACATGTTAACATTCCCGAACAAGAAATCTTAAATACAAAATTAATTGAACTTTCTAAAAAACTCGGAATTCCTTTAGTTGCGACAAATGATAATCATTACGTAAATAGCGACGATGCTAATGCCCAGGAAGCGCTTTTATGCATTCAAACGCAAACAACCCTTGATCAAAAAGACAGAAAGCTTTCAATGATTTCATCCCCTGATTTTTATATAAAAAGTTCCGAAGAAATGACAGGGCTTTTTATTCAAACACCGGAAGCAATAGAAAACAGCGTAAAAATTGCTAATATGTGTAATGTTGAAATACCTCTTGGCAAATGGATAATGCCGATTTTTGAGGTTCCCGGCGGAATTACACCGGCAGAATATATAAAAATAAAAGTAGACGAAGGTTTAATAAACAGATACAAAATAATCACAGATGAAATTAATAAAAGGAGCGAATATGAACTTTCTATTATTCTTAAAAAAGGCTATGAAACATATATTTTAATTGTTGCTGATTTTGTTAATTGGGCAAAATCTCAAGGAATAACAGTTGGGCCGGGAAGAGGTTCCAATGCAGGTTCAATAGTTTCTTACGCTTTGGGAATTTCAGACATTGACCCCTTATTTTTTAAGCTCCCTTTTGAAAGATTTTTAAATCCCATGCGCCCTTCCCCGCCTGATATAGATTTGGATTTTGCCGATAACAGGCGTGATGAAGTAATCGAATACGTAACTCAAAAATACGGACGGGATAAAGTAGCCCAAATTATTACCTTTGGAACCATGGAAGCAAGAGGATCGGTTAGGGATATCGGGCGGGTATTAGCATATCCATATGCAATTCCTGACAGAATTTCAAAAATGATTCCTCAAGGCTGGCAAGGCCAGGCAATGACACTAGACAAGGCCTTAGAACAAAGTCCGGAGTTAAAAATCGCCTACACAACCGAAGAGGACACCAGAAAAATCCTTGACTTGGCAAGAAAGGTTGAAGGTGTTGCCAGACACGCTTCTGTTCATGCGGCCGGTGTTGTTATTGCAGATAAAGATATAACCGAGTATACACCGCTTCAAAGAGAATCAAACGGAAATAAAATTATCAGCCAATACGACATGTATAGTATCGGAGAAGACGGTGTAGGTCTTTTAAAAATTGATTTCCTAGGCTTAAGAAACCTTACAATTATTCAGGAAGCGCTTAAGTTTATAGAAGAGAACCAAAAAAAAATAATTAATTTTTCGAACATTTCATTTGAAGATGAAAATACATATAAACTTTTGGCTTCAGGCGAAACAACCGGAATTTTTCAGCTTGAATCAGCAGGCATGAGAAGGTATATAAAAGAACTAAAACCAACGACAATTTTTGATTTACAAGCAATGGTTGCTTTATATAGACCGGGTCCCATGGCAAATATTCCGGAATTTATTAAAAGAAAACATAACCCAAAACTTATCAAATACCCAGATAAGAGGCTTGAAGACGTTTTAAAGCAGTCTTACGGCATAATAACCTTCCAGGACGATCTTTTATTAACTGCGATAAATGTTGCAGGCTACTCGTGGTTAGAAGCTGATAAGCTTCGAAAGGCTGTAGGAAAAAAAATTCCTGCTGAAATGAAAAAAGAACACGACCATTTTGTCCAGGGTTGTATTACCAATGGAATGACAAAAGAAAAAGCCCAAGGTTTATGGATTCTGTTTGAGCCGTTTGCAGGATATGGATTTGGTAAGGCTCACGCGGCATGTTATGCAACAATTGCTTTTAGAACAGCCTATCTGAAAGCTCACTTTCCGGTTGAGTTTATGACTGCGCTTCTTACAGCAGAATCAAGAGGATCAACAGGACCTACTAAGAATGAAAAAATTGCTCAAGCAGTTGCTGAATGTAAAAGGCTAAAAGTAGAAGTTTTACCTCCCGATATAAACAAATCTAATAATGATTTCGCCATCGAAGACAATACAAAAATCAGATTTGGATTGTCTGCAATAAAAAACGTAGGCGATGCTGCAATTAAAAATATACTTGAAAATAGGGTTAAAGGTAAATTCGAATCCTTCGAAGATTTTTGCAAAAGAGTTGATTTAGGAACAATTAACAAAAAAACTATGGAAAGTCTTATTAAAGCAGGTGCCATGGACCATTTCGGAAATAGAGCAAAGCTCTTAATTAATTATCCTCAAATTATCGATAATGTAAGCAGAAAGAAAAAACAAGATAATAAGGGTCAAACTAGTATTTTTGGTGATGAAACATTTAATAGCGATCCTCCAACCGGTAGTACTTTAACTAATTTTGAAGATTTTTCGCAGAATGAAAAGCTTGCTTTTGAAAAAGAATTTTTAGGTTTTTATTTAACCGCTCATCCTCAAATGGATAATTTGATAAAACTAAAAAGTGAAATCTCCCATACGATTGAATCTTTAGAAGAAGAAACAGAACAAACAAGAGTTGTAATCGGAGGAATTATTGAGAATATAAGGCGTATTTTTACAAAAAAATCAGGAAAGGAAATGGCATTTCTTTTAATATCCAACGAAAATGGAATTACGCTTGAGTGCGTTGTTTTTCCTAAGGTATTTGATGAATATAAAGGTTTTTTGATAAAAGAAAATGTAGTGCTAATTTCCGGAAAAATTGATTTAAAAAACGATAAACCCGTTGTCATTGCTGAAAAAATTCAGGTTTTTGGTAATTTTTCCGCTTGACTTGAAAGAGTTTTACCCTTAAAATTAATTATCGATGGTTTCATTCGCTGCAGAACCTGTTATTCGTTTGGGCTTTTTTAGCGTTACCAATACTTTTTTAGGAACGCTTTTAGTTGATACCCTTTTAATAGGATTAATTGTTGCACTCAATAAAAAAATCTCTCTTATTCCGGGAACTCTTCAAAATATTTTAGAAATGGTCATACAGACATTTTATGAACTTACAGAGTCGGTCGCAGGTAAAAATACAGATAAAATTTTTCCTTTTTTTATGAGTTTTTTTATATTTATACTTATTGCAAATTGGACAGGACTTATTCCTGGTATTACAGCTATTGGGTTTTACGAGGAACATAAATTAGTTCCTTTTTTTAGGGCAGCGACGAGTGATTTTAACGTTACCCTAGCACTGGCTCTTGTATCTGCAGTTGCAACGCACATTATGAGTATCAGCATTATTGGAATTAAAGATTATATTGGCAGATTTATCTCCTTAAACCCGATATATTTGTTTGTCGGGTTTTTGGAAATTGTTTCTGAAATTACAAAAGTGGTTTCATTATCTTTTCGTTTATTTGGAAATATTTTTGCCGGAGAAATAGTTTTAGGTACGGTTTCAACAATTTTTGCTTTTATTTTTCCGCTACCTTTTTTAATGCTTGAAGTAATTGTAGGATTAATTCAGGCACTAGTTTTTGGGATGTTAACTATGGCATTTATGGCAATTTTAACTACGCCGCATCACGAAGAAGCTAAGGAGGTGAATACGCATGGACTTTAGTATTTCAGGAGGTCTAATTATTGCAATCGGTGGATTAGGGCCTGCATTAGGTGTAGGTTTTATCGGAGCAAAAGCTATGGAAGCTATAGGAAGAAACCCTGAAGCATCAGGAAAAATATTACCGGCAATGCTTTTGGGAATGGCATTTGCAGAAGCTATCGCAATTTATTCTTTAATTTTAGCTTTTACAGGATAAAATATGGAAATATTAAAAAACTTTGGGTTTGATCCGGTTATGCTGGTTGCCCAAATTGTAAACTTTTTAATTATATTTTATTTGTTAAAAAGGTTTTTATATAAACCTGTTCTTGAAATGCTTAAGAAACGTGAGGACACAATTTCGAAAGGTTTAAAACAAGCGGAAGAAGCAAGAATTACGCTTGAAAAAACTTTAGAACAGGAAAGGAAAATATTACTAAAAGCTCAAGAAGAAGCAAAAAAAATTACCGAAAATGCTAGAGAGCAGGCGTTAGAAACTGCAGCAGAAGTTAATGAAAATACAAAAAAACAAACAGAAAAACTATTAATAGATGCAAGAAATCAAATAGAACAGGATGCAAATGATGTAGAAAAAAAATTAACAGAAAAAATTAGCATATTAGCTTCAGATATGCTTAAAAAGTCTTTAGAAGGATTTTTAGGAGAAAAGGAACAAAAACAAATTATTATAAAAACTTTAAAAAATATTAAGAAATAAAATATGACAAGAAAACAAATTAGAAAATTAGTAGAAGCAAGCTATAATAATGATAGTTTAGATGTTAAGTTAGTAAATAGGATTGTTAAAAAACTAAGCAGAACGCAGTTAAAAACATATATTAAGTTAATAAAAGCGAGTGAACAGATAAAAACCGTAACTTTAGTTGCTCCTAAATTTTCAGATAAGAAAAGTTTAAAAAAAGAAATGAGTAAGTTATTCCCGGAAAAATCAATTCAATTTAAAGAAGATAAATCACTAATCGGAGGAATTAAAATTATTGATAATGATTTAATTTACGAAGCAAACATTAAAAATACATTAGAAAATTTAGTAACATTTATAAATCAATAATATGCAAAATTCAGAAGATATAATTAAACAGTTAGAAAAAAAATTATTAGATTTTAATACCAATGCTTCTTTTAAAAACGTCGGCGTTGTTGAGAAGAATACAGACGGAGTTATTGTTGCTTCAGGCCTTTCCAAGGCAATGATGGGAGAATTAGTTGCTTTTGAAAATAACGCAAAAGGGGTAATCCTCAATCTAGACGAAGACAGCGTTTCTATTATCCTTCTTTCTGAGGCTTCTGATATTAAAGAGGGAGACAGCGTTAAAACAACAGGAATACTTTTGAGTATTGAAGCGTCTGAAGAGCTTTTAGGAAGAGTTGTTAATCCATTGGGAGTACCATTGGATGGAAAACAAAAAATTAAAAAAGGAAAACAAATGCCTTTAGAAAGAATTGCCGCAGGCGTTGTAGAAAGAGAGCCAGTTAATACGCCTTTAAAAACCGGAATTAAAGCTATTGACGCAATGATACCAATTGGCAGAGGACAAAGAGAGCTTATTATCGGAGACAGAGGTATAGGTAAAACAGCTGTCGCAATTGACACAATTATTAACCAAAAGCAGGTTGCAAAACAAAAAGGACAAAAACAAGTACTATGCGTTTATGTTGCAATCGGACAAAAACAAAGCACAATTGCCCAGGTTATTGAAAAACTCAAAGAAACCGGAGCTTTAGAATACACAATCGTAGTTGTTGCCTCCGCTTCTCACCCGGCCTCACTTCAATATCTTGCGCCATACGCGGGAGTTGCGATTGCGGAGTATTTTATGGAAAAAGGACAGGATGTTTTAGTGGTATACGATGATTTAACAAAACATGCCTGGGCATACAGACAAATTTCCCTTATTTTAAGGCGCCCGGCAGGAAGAGAAGCCTACCCCGGAGATATATTTTATCTTCATTCAAGGCTTTTAGAAAGAGCAGTTAGAATGAATAAAAAAAATGGTGACGGTTCAATTACAGCTCTTCCTATTGTTGAAACTCAAGCAAACGACTTATCTGCATATATTCCGACAAATATAATTTCTATTACAGATGGACAGATATTTTTTCAATCTGACCTTTTTTATAGCGGTAATAGACCTGCAATAGACGCAGGAAATTCTGTTTCAAGAGTAGGAGGAGCTGCTCAAACTTCTGCAATTAAATCCATTGCCGGAAAAATGAGACTGGAACTTGCGCAATTTAGCAATTTAGCTGCATTCGCGCAATTTGGAAGCGAATTGGACGAAGCAACAGCAAAGCAACTTGAAAGAGGAAAAAGAACAATAGAAATTATTAAGCAACCTCAATACTCCCCCCTTTCAGAAAGCTTAGAATACTTAAGTATCTGGCTTGTCACTAGCGGTGCTTTGGATAATGTTTTAGTTGAGAAAGTTTTGGAATTCGAAAATCAATATCATGATTTTATGAAAAGAAAATATGCAAAAATTTTAGATGAATTATCAGATGGGAAAAAACCATCTGAAGATTTAATTAAAAAAATAGAAAAAACAGTTATAGAATTCAAAAAAATATTTTCATAATATGGCAACATTACTTACGCTAAAAAGAAGAATAAAAACAACTAAAAACGTATCTAAAACAACAAAAGCAATGCAAATGATTTCAGCTTCAAAACTTAAAAAAGCTCAAGATGCTGCTGTATCTTCTAAGCCCTATATTGAAAAATTAGATTTTTTATCGAAAAATTTAACAGAAAAAATTGAGAAAGATAATTTACACGATTATATGAAGACTCCTACTGTTAACGCAAAATTATTAATTATTATCTCTCCCGATAAAGGACTTTCCGGGGGACTCGTAACAAGTTTAATCAGAGAAGTTTTACGCCAAAATACACAAGGAAAAAATTACTATATAACAATTGGCAAAAAGTCGGAAGTAGCAATGTCTTTACTTGATAAGGAAATTATTGCATCTTTTCCTTTTGGCTCAACTCTTCCGGAGTTTGATACTGTTTATCCACTTGCAAAAATTGTGAATGAATATTTTTTGGGGAAAAAAGTCTCTGAAGTTAATATTCTTTCTACAAAATTTATCAGCGTATTTACCCAAATCCCACATTTTAGCGCTCTTTTACCTGTAAAACTTAATTCTGAAGTAAAAACTCAAAATTCTATAACTCTTTTTGAACCAAACATTCAGGAGCTTATTCCTGATCTTTTACAACATTACTTAGAGATGATAATATATCAAAGTTTATTAGAAAGCTACGCTTCGGAACAAGCAGCAAGAATGATAGCAATGAAAAACGCAACAGACAATGCTTTAGATATAGTTTCGGAGTTACAACTTGAATATAACAAAACAAGACAAGAAAAAATTACAAATGAATTATTAGATATGGGAGGGGGTTCGCAAATTTCATATGAGTAAAAAATTAAATACTAAACAAAAAAACGGAATAATTATTAGAATCCAAGGACCTGTCGTTGATGTTAAATTTGAGGAAGGAACTCCACTTATTCACGAAGCGCTTTTAGTTGAATTAGCTAGGAATGAAACGCTTACATTAGAAACCGCGCTTATTATTGGCGATAACGAAGTAAAAACGCTTGCCATGGGCGCTACAGACGGATTATCAAGAGGAATGGAAGTAAAAAGAACATACTCCCCTATTAAAACTCCCGTAGGGAACAGGACTTTAGGAAGAATATTTAATGTGTTGGGAGAAGCAATAGACGGAGAAAAATTTGACAGAAACCATAAAGATGTGATCCTAGAGCCAATCCATAAAAACGCTCCCCTTCTTATTGAACAGGAAACCAAACCTCAAATACTTGAAACAGGCATAAAAGTTATTGATTTAATTGCTCCTTTTACAAAGGGAGGAAAAATAGCCGTATTCGGAGGCGCCGGGGTTGGAAAAACAGTTATCGTTAAAGAACTGATAAGAAATATCGCTATGGAACATAAAGGTCACTCTGTTTTTGCAGGAGTGGGTGAGCGAACCAGAGAAGGAAATGATTTGTGGCTAGAAATGAAAGAAGCCAATGTTTTAGATAAAACCGTTATGGTATTCGGACAAATGAACGAACCGCCTGCCAATAGATTAAGAGTTGCTTTAACAGCTCTTACCATGGCTGAATATTTCAGGGACAAACAACACGAAGATGTACTATTATTTATAGATAATATTTTCCGTTTTGCCCAGGCAGGAAGCGAGGTTTCAGCCCTCCTTGGCAGAATGCCTTCGGCTGTCGGATACCAACCAACACTTTCTTCCGAAATGGGAGAACTACAGGAAAGAATTACATCTACAAAACATGGTTCTATCACCTCTGTACAGGCCGTATACGTTCCCGCAGACGATTATACCGACCCGGCACCCGTAACCGTATTCTCGCATTTAGACGCAACTGTTACCTTAGAGCGTTCAATTGCGGAACAGGGAATTTACCCGGCTGTTGATCCTCTTAATTCAACCTCAAGAATTTTAGATCCGAATGTGGTCGGAAAAGATCACTACGAGGTTGCAAGAAGTGTTCAAAAGGTTTTACAGCGCTATAAAGACCTTCAGGATATTATCGCAATCTTAGGAATTGACGAATTATCCGAGGAAGATAAGTTAATTGTCGCAAGAGCTAGGAAAATACAAAGATTCTTAAGCCAGCCGATGTTTGTCGCCGAAGTTTTTACGGGAACACCCGGGAAATACGTAAAAATCCAGGATTCAGTTAAGGGATTTAAAGAAATATTGGATGGAAAACACGATAAACTTCCGGAACAGGCATTTTACATGACAGGCACAATAGATGAAGTTAGTAAGAATGCAAAATAATGAAACTTATCTTAGAAATAATTACCCCGGTTAAAGTAGTTTTAAAAGAAGAAATAGACGAAATAACAATTCCAACTATTAATGGAGAAATCTCTATACTCCCAAACCATATAGATTTATTTACAAAAATTACCCCGGGGGAATTGATTATAAAAAGAAATAATAAATTAGAACCGTTTGCAATTATGGGAGGATTTCTGGAAATTACAAATAATCATGTAAATATATTAGCTGATTATGCAGCGCATGCTAATGATATTGAAATAGCAAAAGTAGAGGAAGCAAAACAAAGAGCAGAAAAAGCAATAAAAGAAAAGGATAAAGAAATCAACTATGAACAGCTTCAGGATGATATAAGAAGAGCAGCGCTTCAATTAAAAATTGCAAAAAAGCACAAAAGCCATCCAAAAATCTCCTAAGCTTGTCTTAAGCTCTAAAATCCCTTAAAATATAACATATGCCGAAGTAACTCAGCGGTAGAGTAGCTCTTTCGCCCGTCCGCCATCGCCGACATAGCTCAGGGGCAGAGCAAGTGTTTCGTAAACACTAGGTCGCAGGTTCGATTCCTGCTGTCGGCTCAAGCTTTGGCGGGTGGATAAAGAGCAAGTCGTGAGTTTCGTAGATCCTACAAATGTTGCAGCATAAGCCGTGTTTGAATAAAACCTGAAGGCGAATGCTAAAACATGGAGGACAAATCTCACCTTCGGCTCACCGCGTCAGACGCGGCTTATTAAAATGAGAAAATCAAGATTAAATAA
>JBBUCX010000036.1:0-7980 GCA_038057595.1 Patescibacteria group bacterium | reverse complement strand
CTTTATTATTTAATTTATAGGTAAAAAACTTAAACATTTTATACCAAAACATTGCTACATTTTTAGGATAATAAAATTTATAAAATTCTATTTTCATTTTATTTTTATTAAAAATCTTTTTCCATTCTGAAATACTTCTGTAATGCAGATGATTTGCTCTTATGTTAAATTTTTTTAATTTTTGACTAGAATTTTTTTTCTCTAATTCCGTTATCCACTCCGGCAAAAAATTACAAGGAACGGTAAGAAAGAATAAGCCGTTTTTTTTTAAAATTCTTGATACTTCCGATATTGCTTTCAAATCATATTTAATGTGCTCAAATGTACTATTGCTTATAACCGTATTAAAAAAAGAACTCTTTAACTTCATTTTTGCGGCATCTTCACGTAAAACCTTTTTATATCTTCCTGTTTTCATTGCCTTAGAAAGACCGCTTGCTTCTATGTCAATTCCTACGTCAATTTTTTTTATATTTTTAAATATTAATGGGGTTATTTCCCCATTGCCAATCCCAATATCTAAAATCGGGTGTTTAAATTTGCACAAGTCCCAAATGCTGGCTTCTATGCTTCTTTGTAAAACATCGGATGGAATAAACCAAAACTTATTTATAAATAACTTAAAATAAATATCTTTAGGTTTATATATATTAGACTCTTTAATAAAGTTCATAATTACTTTTCTGCTATTAATTCTTCCAACAAGCTATTAAGCTTACTTATCTGTTTTTCCCAAGTCCATTTTTCTCCTATCCAACGTCTACCATTTTCTCCGAATTCTTTCGCTTTATCTGGGTTATTCAAAAAATACATAATTTTTTCAGATATCTCTTTTGCATTATAATCTACAAGAAACCCAGTCTCTTTGTCTTTGATTGTTTCTCTATATCCCGCAACATTCAAAGCTATAACAGGTATCCCACATGACATGGATTCCAGTGGTACCAATCCGAACGTATCAAACCGACTTAAGGATAAAGTTGCTATTGATTGGTTATAAATATTTGAAAGCTCTTCGTCTGACAATCTGTCTCCATTGTGTTTTGTCCATGAAACAATCTTAAGATTAGGTCTAATTTTTTGGGGTATTAAATTGATAGCCTCTTTTGCCAAATCATAACCATATATAGAATATTTTTCGGCTACGAAAAACACTTGTTTAATTTTTTTTATGTTTTTGGGTTTAAAGACCTTCTCATTTACTCCTAGATATGATATTTTAGGATATAAGTCATACGCAGCTATAATTCTTTCCCTTGCAAAAAGGGATAAAGTCAAAATGTTATTTGCGCTAAGCGCATTTTTTAAATCTATCTTCTTTCTAATTGTTCTATTTAAATCCTCATAAAACTTATTTAAAAAAGAAACATTATCTTTAAGTCTTAAAGAATACTCGTAAGCATTTCTAAGAGGCTCTAAACAAAAATATACATTTTTAGTCTTTAAAAACTTAAGTAAAAACGGAGCTTGAGTATTTATGTCTGTATGAACAAGTACAATATCGTAATTTCTTTTGTCAATATCTTTTGCGATTTTTTTATGTAAAATCTTTAAGCTTAGAAATGTATCATAAAAATCACTTTTAATTCTTTTTACTACGGGAAAATTTATGCTCTTAGGACTAAATTCATAATAAAATTTATTGCTTGCATAAATACCGGGATCAAAAATATCCTTAGCGTTATCTGTAGTATAGATATCTACAGTATTCCGGAAAGACACTAATCCCTTGGTGTGTTCCTGAACTACTCTTTTTGCTCCGCTAAATTGTATATGATAAAAAATTGCAATTCTCATTTTATTTCCTTTTTAAATATTCTATATATAAAATAAGCTACAACAGGCATTTCCCCAAAAACCGATAGCAATACTGAATATGCAGCGCCAATAATACCAAACTTTAAAACTAATGGAAAAATTGTAACTGCCAAAATAACAAATCTAAAAAAAGACATAACAGTTACGTAGTTTTGTTTTTTAAGGGCTAAGAAAAGCGGGGTAATCGATCCGCCAATTGCATGTAAAACACCATATACTGATAATATTCTTAAAGCTTCTGCGCCGGATAGCCACTTATCTCCCAAAACTATAAGAATAATTTCTCTTGGAAACAAAAAAATTATAATTCCTAAACTTGTCGCGAGCATACTAACTATAAAGCTGGTTTTTAGAAATGCTCTTTTTAGCCTTTCCTTATCATTTGCAATTTTTACGTAAATTGGAAAAACAACTTTATTTACTCCGTCAGCAATTTCAGAAAGCGGCAATATCGAAATCTTATAAATCATTTGATATATGCCAAGACTGGATGCGCCCAACAATTTTCCAACAACTATATTATCTCCCTGATCGCCAAAGTAACCTAAAACTCCATAAGAAGTAACCCATTTACCTTTATGTAGGATGTCCCTAATATAATGCTTGTTAAATCTAAGCCTAGGTGTGGGTTTTATAAAAACAAATGACGTAATTAGTTCAAACACTGCTCCGGCAATAAGTCCCAAAACCAAGCCATAAACCGAATGAGTAAGAACAACAAAGAATATTGCTACCATTGAATCAACTAAGAAAATTGAAGACCTAAATAAAAATTCATATTTAAATTTAAGATCTTTTTGAAATTTTACTTCGGAAGGATTGATAAATCCCCGAATTAAAGGAACCAAAGAAATTAACATAATAATTTCTAAAGCCTTAGGTGTATTAAAAAAACTCGCAATAAATGGAGCTGATAATAAGACTATGAAAAATAACAAGACCCCTCTAATAATTGACACCACCCATGCCGAATCTATAAATTCTTCAATTTGTTCGCGTACTTGAACCAATATGATATTTACTCCTGTTTCGGTTAATATTTCAAGAAAATTCAAAACTAAAGTTGCAATCCCAAATAAACCAAATTGTGTAGGAACGAGTAAGCGCGCTAATATAGCAATTCTTAAAAAGGATATTACTCTGTAGAAAACTTTGTAGGAAGACATCCAGCTTGTTCCGCTAAATGCGTCCTTTGTGTATCCCATATTTGATATTGAAATTATATCAGCTTTAGCCTTATAATACATTATCTTGCCCTGCTAAATGAAAATTAAACAATGTAGGTCCTGTGGATCAAAGAACTTAATTAAAATATTATCTTTAGGAAATCAATTTCTATCTGATTTTACAAAAAAAAAGATAAAGCAAAAAGCTTTTCCCCTCAACATTATTCTTTGCAAGAAATGCAGTCTTGTTCAGTTAGATTACACAACACCTGCAAAATATTTATACACAGAAAGATACGGATACAAATCGGGTATAAATCAAACAATGCAAAACGAGCTAAAGGAAATTGTTAGCGACTCTTTGAAAAAAGTAAAAAAACAAAAAAACGAAATGATTGTTGTAGATATTGGGGCAAACGACGGAACACTTTTAAAAAATTATCCAAAGAGCATTTATAGAATAGGCGTTGAACCGATTAAAAAATATGCAAAAGAATGCAAAAAAAATGCCAATAGAGTTATCAATAATTTTTTTAGCTATGAGTCATTTCAAAAAGAAATCGGCAATAAAAAAGCAGATATAATAAGCGCAATTTCCTGTTTTTACGATATGGATGAACCTAATAAGTTTGTTTCCGATATAACAAAAATTTTAAACGAAGACGGAATATTTGTTATACAACAAAACTATCTTGTTGGAATGCTGCGTCTTAATGCTTTTGATAATATTGTCCATGAACATCTTGAATACTACTCCTTGCTTTCATTAAATAATTTACTAAAAAAACATGGTCTTGAAATTTTTGATTTGGAACTTAGAGATTTAAATGGAGGAAGTTTTAGAACCTATATTGCTTTTAAAGATATAAGGAAAATTTCAAAAACAGTTGAGAAATTAGAAAAGTATGAAAAAAAACTGGGTCTTGATAAAAAAAGAGTTTATATGAGCTTTGCAAAGAGAATAGAAAAAAATAGAACCAAGATAATAGATTTTATAAAAAAAGAAAATAAAAAAGGAAAAACAATCTATCTTTACGGCGCTTCTACAAGAGGCAATACAATGCTTCAATATTTTGGCTTGAATAATAAATTGATAAAATATGCCGTAGAAAGAAATCCTGAAAAATGGGGAAAAATAATTACGTCCGTAAATATTCCAATAATATCGGAAGAGCTGGCAAGAAAAGCAAAACCGGATTATATGCTGGTTCTTCCGTGGTTTTTCAAAAAAGAGTTCTTAAAACGTGAAAAATCCTATCTAAAACACGGGCATTTTATTTTCCCTTTGCCTAAGTTTGAAATTGTCTAGATATTATTCTTAACTTTAAAATAAATATTAATGAAGAAAGTAACTCCTTTATATTCACATTAGATTTCCCAAACCTTCTGTGATTCCAAGTAATCGGCACCTCCGATATGCTATACCCGTTTTTATAAAGCATATATGCGGTTTCGGACAAAGCAATAAATCCTTTAGCATTTAATTTATTTTTTATAATAAACTTTACACCGTTCTTGCTGTATAATCTGAATCCGCTTGTATAATCGCTTATTTTAATATTTAGCCAAAAATACAGGAAGTAATTTATTAACCTACTCATTATTGTTCTGTTTGACGTAATATTAACTATTTTTCCGCCGGATTTATATCTGGAACCGATAACTAAATCATAAGGATATACACTTATCTCATTAAGAAATCTCTTAAACTCCTTTGGGTCATGTGCCAGATCGGAATCCATTTCAAAAACATATTGTGTGTCTTTATTTCTTAAAGCCTTCTTAAACCCTTCAAATACAGCGCTTCCCCGCCCCATTTTTTTAAATCTTGATATAAGAAAAATGTTTTTTTTGTTTTTAATAATTTCTTTTAACTTTTGGTTTTCACTTATTGATGAATCATCTACGATAATTATCATTGAATCAGGTAAGTACTCATGAATTCTTTTAATTAAGATATGAAGATTATTAACTTCATTATATGAGGGAATTACTATTGAAATATTTTTATTGCTTTTCATAAATAGATATTGTTACGGGTATGGGCATGATGTTTGCAATTACAAAATATATTTTGTCCGCGAAAAGGTTGTAGTATGCTAAATTAGGAGTAAATTCTTTTATTCTTTTGTATTTTTCTTTCTGTAATTTTTTTACTAATTCTTTTTTTGGAGACTGTCTAATGTAATTAACATTGTCAAAATCGTTAGTAACTATTACATACTTAGGGAAGGTGCTATTTTGCGATGATACGACCGAATATTCATATATGGTTTTTAAGTTATTATCATGCTGTTTAAAATAGAACTCCTGTAATACTAAATCCGGAAGCATTTGATAAATTGGTATATTTTCTATTCCAATTGTGCTGTTTTTAGGTATGTTATTTAAAATCCAATGCGATGAAGACTGCCTCGGGTCTTCATAAAATTTAACAGATATCCATGATAAAGACTGAATAATTTGTAATGACAATCCTAAAAACATTATAATTAATAAAATATTTCTAGCTACAAACGATTTCTTATTATACGCATATTTAATAAATAATCCGGAAAGTAAAATCATAAACGGCAAAAGAACTAATGATCTATTTCCTCCGCCATCAAGACCAAACATTAATGTAGACATTAAAAACAGCATTGAAGATACGTAAATAAATAATTCAAGCCTATATTCAGATATTTTTTTAATTAAAATATTTTTCCCAAGAATCAGTGTCCAAAACACAATAGATATATAAAAAATTGTCGTTAAGAAATAGCCAAAAATTGACGGAAACTCTTTAAATAAAAGAAAAAACCAGGAAGGGTATGCTAAGTTAAAACTCAAACCCGCTTGGGGACTTTGAATTAAGGTTGAATACAATAACTGATAATAATTTCCTTTTCCAAAAATCATATCCGGAATACCTACAAATATAAATACAAGAAATGTGATAAAAACACCAATAAATATTTCTTTGAGTATTATTTTTTTTGAGAACAAAAAGTATGAGAGGGTATACGAAATTACAAATGGCGCCGCGGTAAATTTGGTTGATAAAGCAAGTCCAAAAGATATTCCGGCCAAAATAAAATATAAGAATTTAGCATTATTAAAATATTTAGTAAGTAAATACAAACTGGAAATTATCCAAAAAGTAAACGTAATATCATATTTATAATAATTTGTAAGCGATAAATAAATCGGGGAAAAAATAAATAATAAAGAAAATATCTTTGGAAAAATCTTTAAAAATTTTTTAAAGAACTTATATATTAAAATTATTGATAAAACTCCGTAAAACAGCGTATGTAACCTCAAGATAATAAACAAAATATGCTGCATTGGCAGATTATCCAGGGTATTTTTTATAACAAAAGGGTTTACAATCTGCAAAAGATAAAACGGTACTAAAAAAATAATAGATGATATTATGTGATAAAGAGGAATACTGGCCGCTCCGCTAATAGAACCCGTTCCGTATTTTATAAATGTGCGTAAAGCCTGGGAAAAATGCCATTCATCCATGGCATAATTAAAAGGGTGGTTTAAATTTGGAATTCCCCATTGAATCAGATATGCCATCAATATTGAGTAGAAAAGGATAAATAAACTTATACTTTTGTTCTTTAAAATCAGTTCAAAGGCAGACTTTATTGAAATTTTTTGTATAAACCCAATGCTTGTTCCCAAAATAACAGCAGCATCAGATGTAAATTGAAGAAGCGGCAGATAAAAATAAGCTTTGGGATTTTTAACGTACTTATAATTTTTTCTTATAGACCAGAGCACATAGCCAAAAAATAAAGAAGCAATAAATAAATTAAGAAAGAACGACTTTAAAATAAACGCTAATATCAGTAAGTAAGCTGCGAAAATGTATCTTAAGAAAATGTAGATAACTTTTTCTCTATAAAGATTTGCCTGGATATCTCCCAAAGCAAATCTAAAAAACATTTTAAAGGACTGAAAGATATTTTTTCTTGGAATCCAATTAGCAATTGCGTTTTTTGTGAAAGTAATTTTCGCTCCGGAACTTTTTAATCTATTTGCAAAAGCGTAATCTTCGTTGTGAGATAACTTTTCGTCAAATCCTCCTGCTTTTTTCCAAATAGACTTCTTAAATGCCATTGAACGTGTTGCCGGTAAAAATTCTTTTTCATTTATCTTATCCGGCATTACAAGAACATATGGAATTAAGCTTTTTTGAAAAATACTCTTTGACTCTCCCTTGTAATATCCGGCAACAACTTCGGTTTTTTTATCTGCAAAGGGTTTAGTAATCTCTTTTACCCAATTTTTATCCAAAACACATCCGGCATCAGTTAATAGAATAATTTCGTTTGAAGCATGCTTTATACCCTCGTTTCTTCCAACAGACCTATTTCCTTTTTTTGTAAAAACTTTGAATTTAACCTTCTTCCGCTTTTTATTCTTTTTGATATTTAATATTTGATATTTGATATTAGTGAGAGTTCCGTCGCTGCTCCCCCCGTCAACGATTATAACTTCGTTAGGCAAGATTGATTGTTTGGCAATAGAATCAATAAATTGTTCTATCGTGTTCTCTTCGTTTAAAACCGTACAAATTAAAGATGATTCAAAAGCAGCCATATAATATGGTTGAAATTATAGCATCTTGTAGCTTAGAATACATTAATGTTTAAAGAATTACTCTTAAGCCTTCCTGCAAACATATTTACTAAATTTAATTACTTAAAACAAGATTATGTTGGCATGAATTTTAACTTAAACATCTTCGGCAACATTTTTTTTGGATTTGGCATAGCATTCGGACTTATACTTATTTCGTACTTTTTAGGTAAAAAGATATCAAATCTTTTATTCAAAAAAGAGAAAAAATTAAATATAAATTATCTTTTATATATTGCGCTTGGATATATTACGTTTTCAACAGGCATTGCTATTTTGGGATTTTTTTCTTTTTTAAATCCAGGCGTAATTAGTCTTTATTTAATTTTAATAATTTTAATTTCCCTATATCCATTTA
>JBBUCX010000035.1:0-5153 GCA_038057595.1 Patescibacteria group bacterium | reverse complement strand
GGGGAAAAAGAAGTCAGGGCATGGACCATTCGACTCGGTTCAACCGCGCTTGCGGCCTCCGGTGAAATTCATACCGACTTTATGAAAAAATTTATTAAAGCAGAAGTTGTTCATTACGAGGATTTTGTAGAAAATCATGGTTGGAAGGGAAGCCGCGAAAAAGGAAAAGCGCTTTTGGAAGGCAAAGATTATATTATGCAAGACGGAGACGTTGTCGAATTCAAAATCGGAGCTTAAAATGTCAAAAATACCAAATGTTGTAACAATCGGCGGGGGAACAGGAAGCTACGCTTCTTTAATGGGTTTAAAAAAATATCCGATTAAATTAACAGCAATTGTTAATATGATTGATAACGGCGGTTCAAGCGGAAGGTTAAGAGACGAATTGGGAGTACTGCCGCCCGGCGATGTAAGGCAGTGTTTGGTTGCGCTGGCCGAAAGCTCAAGGCTTTTACGCGAGCTTTTTAGCTACAGATTTGAAGAAGGAGGTCTTAGGGGACACAGTTTTGGCAATATCTTTCTTTCAACTTTAGAAAAACAAACCGGCAGCATGAAAAAAGCCATTGCAGAAATTGGCAAGATTTTAAGAATTAAAGGACAAGTTGTGCCGGTTACTTTTACAAAAAGTAATTTATGTGTTGATTTGACTGACGGCAAAACAATTATCGGCGAAACTCACATAGATGTTTTGGAAAAAAAAGAAAAACGGGCAAAAATTGTAAAAGCTTATCTTTCACCTGTTGCAAAAATTAACCAAGACGCAAAAACTGCAATATTATATGCAGATTATATTTTAATCGGTCCCGGAGATTTATATACAAGCATTATTCCCAATCTTTTGATAAACGGGTTACCAGTTGCTATTAAAAAATCAAAAGCAAAAAAGATTTATGTTTTAAATTTAATGACAAAATACGGACAAACCACCAATTACAAAGCAAGCGAGCACGTAAAAGTTTTGGAAAGATATTTAGGTAAAAATGTTCTGGATTTTATTTTGGTAAATTCTAAAAATCCAAAGAAGAAAGCACTTAGCTGGTACGAAGAATACGGAGAGCATCCTGTAGAAGATAACTTAAAAAGTACAAATTATAAAATTATCAGAAAAGATTTAATTAAAGACGTTATGGTAACAAAAGACAAAAGCGATGAATTACGAAGAAGCATTATCAGACACGACTCCAAAAAACTCGCAAGCGAAGTAATGAATTTAATTTCTTAAATTTGATAAAATAAATTATGGCAGAGATTTCAGAAGTTCCACAAAATCTCCTTGAGGTACAGCTTATTGCGGATGTCAAAGAAATCCGTGAGAAAATGGGGAGAATTGAAGAGCTCACGGAAATTCAATACCTTCCGGGATTTGAAAATAAAGTTGGTTATTTTCCAAAGCTTGAAGGTTTAGAAGGAAAACCGGTTTTAGCAAGATTTTCTTATGGAAGAGATGCTCCAAACATGTCTTCTGTATTTTTTGATTCCTCATTAACAAAAGAAGAAGGACAAGAGCAAGGAGCTAAAAACACAAAAGAATTTTTAGAATCTCAGGGATTTAGTGGTCCAACGATTCAGGTTTTGGGAAAATTTGAAGGAGTAGAAGCGCAAATTGAAGAAGTAGACAAAGATACTATTAAAGAAAAAACAAAAGTTGTCGGAAATATGGTTTTTACAAGAGACCCAGAAATAACGCTTATGATAAAACCTGCTGATTGTCCTGTTTTTATTTTTACAGGGGATGATGAACATGGAAATCCTTTTGTTGCAATTGACCATTGTGGAGCCGACGCGATAAATGTTGGAATTACAAGGCAAAGCGTATGGTATTTGGAAAATATATTAGGAGCTGATTTATCAAAAGTAAAAGTTGCCATATTTCCGGGAGTTTCCAGAAAAAATTTTGATATTTCAAGAGAATGGATAACTCAGACAGGGGAACTCAAAAGAAGAGATAGTGGAATTCCGGAAATGAACTGGAGAGAATTTATAGACGAATCAAAAACTAGTGACCCTATGGAAAAAAGGCATGTTGATATTTTAAGCGCTGCGGAAATGCAGGCTTTACAATCAGGAATAAAGCCTGAAAATATTCAAGCTTATAGAATAGATACTTACGAAGATGCCGCAAACGGAATTGCGTATTCGAGAAGATATTCGAATGAGCATAACGGGGAGCACAATGGCGGGCAAATTGTTGCGGTTCAGCTTAAAAACAAAATAGCAGAAATGCCTATTCCATCTCAATCGAATGATTTAGCAAAAGCTGCCTGAATTTTTCAATCTTGCCAAAAACCCTCCTTTATTGTAAAATTGTTGAAATGAGAAATTATCAATTGGTTTTGGTTTTAAAAACATCTTTAAGTGAGGCAAACAGAAAAAAGTTTTTAGAAAATGTTAAGTCTTGGGTAAAAGGCGCAAAATTTACAAAAGAAGAAGACTTAGGAGAAAAAACCCTTGCTTATAAAATAAAAAGAGAAACTTCAGGCTTTTACGTAAACTATTTATTTGAATTAAAAGACGAACTCTCCAAGGATTTAGAAAAAAAACTTATGGCAGCAGACGATGTACTAAGACACCTTCTTCTTAGAAAATAGATAATAGAAGGTAGAGGATAGAATTATGGCGCGAAGTTTAAACAGAGTTCAATTAATCGGAAATTTAACTAGAGACCCTGAATTGCGGTATACGCCAAGCGGTACTGCGGTTTGTTCTTTTAGTATCGCAACCAACAGAAATTGGACAACTGATACGGGTGAAAAAAAGGATGAAGTTGAATTCCACAGAATTGTCGCCTGGGCTAAATTGGCAGAGCTTTGCAGTCAATTTTTAACAAAGGGAAGAAAAGTTTTTGTTGAAGGAAGACTCCAAACAAGATCCTGGACTGCGCAGGACGGAACACAAAAACAAACAACGGAAATTGTTATTTCGGACATGATTCTTCTTGATCCAAGAAGAGACGGCGGACAAGAGCATACGGAAGAACCATCAGTTTCAGAACCTTTGGAAGAACCGCCGGTTTCTAAAAAAAGTTCGAAAGTTAAAGAGGAAGAAGCTCCAAAAGAGCCGCAAGATGAAGAAATAGCTCCTGACGATATACCTTTCTAGAACATAGAAGGTAGAAGATAGAAAGTAGAGGATAGATTATGAAAAAGAAAAAATTTATAAGAAAAAATGTCAAAACAAATGCGCCTAAAAAATGCTATTTTTGCTCGGAAAAAAAAGAGCCTGATTTTTCCGATACCGCTGTACTTTCAAGATTTACAACAGAAAGGGCAAAGATTATTGGAAAAGACAGAAGCGGTCTTTGCGCAAAACATCAAAAGCGGGTTACTATTTCTATAAAACACGCAAGGCACTTAGCGCTTCTTCCGTTTGTCGGTTCTTTCTAATTTCCCTTGTTGATTGCCTTACTAATTTTTGCCATAATTAAAAAATCGGTTTTAAATGAAAAACAGAGTACGTTCGTTTCAGCTTATTTTAGTTATAATTATTACCTTTTTAGCAGGATATTATTTTGGCATTAACAAAGTAAATCTTGACTGGAAAAACTACAAACCTGTTTTAAATATTGTAAGCAAAGAACCTCCGGCAGGTGTTTTAAACATTGATTTTAATCCGTTTTGGACAGTCTGGCAAAAGCTTGCGATAAGTTATTACGATAAGTCAAAAATCGACCAGCAAAAAATGTTAAACGGAGCAATTTCAGGTATGGTTGGGGCTTTAGGCGATCCGTTTACTATTTATCTTCCTCCTGTTGCGAATAATAATTTTAAACAAGGATTAGCAGGGCAGTTTTCCGGTATTGGAGCCGAGCTTGGCACAAAAGAAAAAGATATTATTGTTATTTCGCCACTGGATGGCAGTCCTGCGGAAAAAGCCGGTATTAAAGCCGGAGATATAATTGCAGCTGTTGATGAAAAATCAACTGCCGGCTGGAGTCTTTCGGAGGCGGTTGAAAAAATAAGGGGACCCAAAGGAACAGACGTTACTTTAACAGTTATTCATAAAGACACGCAAAAAAAAGTTGATATAAAAATCACAAGAGACACTATTACGGTTAAAAGTGTAGTAATGGATGTAAGAGGCGCGAAATGCACTGATAAGGCTTGCAGTCTTTTGGCAAAAACAGAAAGCTGTGAAGGCAAAGATTGTGCTAAATACGCATACATAAGACTTTCGCAATTTGGAGATAATACAAACCAGGAATGGGTGCTTTTGGTTAAGGGTTTAAGCGAAAAAATTACGGGCGATAAAAGTATTAAAGGAATTGTTTTTGATTTAAGAAATAACCCCGGCGGATACTTAACAGACGCAACGTTTATCGCATCCGAATTTATTCCAAAAGGAAAAGTTGTGGTTAAGCAGGATAACGGACAGACACAAGAAGACTTAAAAGCGGAAAGAGACGGCGTTTTACTTACGCCAAAACTTATAATTTTAATTAATAAAGGAAGCGCTTCGGCTTCGGAAATTGTTGCGGGAGCAATGAGGGACTATAAAAGGGCAACGCTTATCGGCGAAACGTCTTTTGGAAAAGGCACAATCCAAACAGCAGAGGATTTGGGTGATGGGGCGGGTTTGCACGTGACAATTGCCAAATGGCTAACTCCAACAGGCATTTGGGTTAATGAAAAAGGTTTAAAGCCGGATATAGAAGTAAAGCTTGATGAAAAAGATTTGTCGAAAGACACTCAACTTGAAAGAGCCGTATTAGAGCTTCTTAAATAAAAATTAAGCATTGTAGCACTTAATTATGCTAAAATTAGCTTTATGCTAAAGCAAAATGTCTCCTTAAAAGATTACAGTAATTATAAAATCGGCGGAAACGCTTCCTATTTTTTTGAAGTTTTTTCAAAAGAAGATTTAATAAAAGGCCTTAAAAATTGGTACGAAATATCTTTGGATTTTCCTGTAAATAAAAAAGAAATTTTTGTTTTAGGTAGTGGTACTAATGTTTTATTTTCAGACGATGGGTTTTACGGGTTAGTTATAAAAAATTCAATAAACGGAATAAACATTCAAGACAATATTATTACTGTTAGGGCAGGAGAAGAATTATCATCGCTTTTAGATTATTGCGTGAAAAATTCCCTGTCAGGACTTGAGTGGGCAGGGGGACTCCCCGGAACAGTTGGGGGCGCTGTAAGGGGAAACGCAGG
>JBBUCX010000034.1:0-6172 GCA_038057595.1 Patescibacteria group bacterium | reverse complement strand
AGCATCCTGGATAATATAGCTATGGGTCGAATCCCATTAAAGAGTAGGAGGAGTAAGTTCAAGATGTTTTTCTACACGTACTAATCTTTTTCTTTGGTTCATCTGTTCACGATCAAGCATATTAAGCATTGTATCTTGATCTTTTTTAAGAGAGTTAAGTAGTTTTCCATGCCCCTTAAGAATTCTTCCATGTTCATCAAGAGTCCTTTGTATGGGCGCGAGCTTTTCGTCTAAAAGTTTAGAGACTTGTTGTAAGTTAATATTATCTGGCATAGTTAAATATTTTTATCACACTTTTATCGACTTGTCTAGACAGCAAAATTATTTACAGTCATCATTTATACACCGCTATAATGATATAATGGGTCTAGACCGATATGCTCAGCAAATTTCTTAGCCTCCAAAAACTATATCAAACCGTGGAACCCCTGATTGGATTAGAACCTTTAGCTAAAAAATTATTTTGTTATAATAGATTGAATGAAAATATTTGGCACAGATTACGATGGAGTAATTATCAATATTGAACCTCAAAAAGCGGAAGCGTTTGGCAATTTACTGAATAAGGAATGGAACATTGATAAACAAGAAGCTGGTAAACTTTGGATTGCAACAGGAGGCACATCAAGAAGATATAAATTTGATTTCTATTACCAGAAACAGTTTAATATGCAATTAAGTGATGCAGAATATAAACTCGTTGAGAAAAAATTTAGTGATCTTTTAAAAAGTGAGTATTATCCTAAATTAGAACTTCTTCCTGGAGCATTAGAACTTCTTAAATATACAAAACAAAGTTTTGATTTTAGTTTTGTATCAAGCGGGGTTCCAATGGAAGAAATAAATTATCTTGTTAATCTTAATGGGATATCTAAATATTTTGATTTAGTTTTAGGAACAGATGAAACATATAAAACAAAAAACAATCATTTTAAAAAAATTATAGACGAAAAAAACCCTGACATTTTGATTTTTATTGCTGACGGCTTAGAGGATATGAAAGTTACCAAAGAATTTAGCGTAATTCAGTCAATTGCCATTACATCAAATCATTCAAAAGAAGAATTAATCGATGCGGGAGCAAAAAATGTTGTTGATAATTTGAATCAAGCATTATCTTTAATTGAACATCTGTAAATACTTCTGTGTTTTCTGATAAACTAACTCTGGATATTTCCATTCAAAGATTCTGAAGTCTTCAACCAGTGCCAGCTGTTCGACTGCGCTCACAGCAGGATTAATTTGTAAAGAGTAAAAGTATGGACAAAATTTTTGCTATACTTTATAAAGAAAACTAGACATAGTTATTTTCTAAGCCATCTTGTATATGCGTCTGTTCTGTAGGTTGTATCATATGTAGAAAGACCTCGCAACATATGTTGGGTTCTGTCTTTTGGTGAATGAAATCCAGGATGTATTACTCCCTCTTTTTCTAATCCTAGAGCAAATTCCCACGCTTTTTGTTCTTCCATTGCATTTAAAATCATATATACTCCGGGCAGAGTATAGCGAAAATGATCACCTATCATAAACGCATGCAAATGAGTTGGTCCAGTTGGTGCTTCTTCTACTGGAATTTCTGATATTTCGTTCGCGGCTTCAGGTAATTGAGCATTGATTCCCTTAAAATCGAAACCCCTGGTTGGTTTATGTAGAACCTGTGTTCCCAGAAAATATCTTTCGCTGTCTTGATATCGACCAGCGGTAGCGATTGCTCTTACAGTTGCTAAATCATCTCCGTAAGATGCTAATGTTGGATATTGCTTCCTAAGTTCTACTACAAGCTTTGGCGTAGCTTCTGTCCCCAAAATTTTCCACATCTGAACATCAACGTCGCGTTGATTTGTATGCCCAATTTCATGACCCAAGGACAATAGGTGGTTTCTAGACGAAGCCAAAGCATCATAATCGACAAAAACTGCGGGAGTTCCGTCTGCAGCTTGAGTGGAAAAACGACAATGGTTTGTCCAATGAAAGAAAAAACGACCTCCTAAATAGTCAGATAAACTAAATGGCTCCTGGTCATTGTGTTTATAAGTGATGTCGTATGCTTTATAGCCAAGCTCCGAAATTCCCATTTTGTGAAACGCTAACACAGTTTTCCCAAACTCGTCATCGTAAACAATAGGGTCGGGCGTATCTCTGGGTTCTGCGTCTGGTCGAACAAGCCTTTGACTTCCTACCGCCTCTTCGGTTTCAAAATTCGTTCGCTTAAGATTTGGATCTACTGCTGGTTCTCTTTGATATTCCATCATATTAGAAGAGAAGTTTACCACTTTCATGGAGACATTGTCAACTATAGGACTTAACTATTTGAGACGCCCCTTTTATACTGGCTCATTTGTGTTACTTCGGCTTCGCTCAGCACTATAGCACTTCGACCAAACTCAGTGTAATAACATTTAGTCTTTCGGTAAACTCAGGATTTTCAACCTTAAAAGCAAGACATCACTTCGAAGAAGCAAGTACTCTTGGGGTGTACCGGTATAATGATATAATGGTTCTAGACCGAGATGCTCCAGTAAAATGAAAAAAGAAGCAAAAAAAGTTGGGGCGGGACTTGGAGTTATTCTCATTCACGATGGGAAAATTCTCTTAGGCAAACGCCATCCTGATCCGGACAAAGCGGACTCTGCTTTTAAAAGCGCAGGAGAATGGTGTTTACCCGGTGGAAAACTGGACTTTGGAGAAACATTTGAACAAGGCGCAATAAGAGAAGTAAAAGAAGAAACCGGTATCACTATTACTAACCCCCAGGTAATTTCTATTCATAATTTTAAAAACGAGCACGCGCATTTTATGACAGTAGGTATTATTGCAAAAAGTTGGAAAGGGGAAGCTAAAGTTATGGAACCCGATGAAATTACCAAGTGGCAATGGTTTAGCTTAAAAAAGCTGCCATATCCAAGATATTTTCCCAGTTTTGGGGTAATCAATAATTATTTAAAAAATAAATTTTACATAAAAGAAAAGGTGCGAAGCTATAACACCCGGAGGGTGTAAGGTTAAGATGTAAGGCTGGATGTCAAACTACTTTAAGAAATACTCATAAACCGCTTTTGAAATGTTTGCGATATTTTCGTTAGCATCCAGCGGAACATCGGTTTTTGACATAACTACGATAATATAATCATTCTTTTCTAAAAATACTATTCCGCCGTCGTGGGAAAATTTATCCAGTTCTCCGGTTTTATGTCCAATTGAAGCATTTTGAGGAAGATACTTGGAGAGTTTTATATTAATTTTTTGACTCTTGAGAAGTGCTAACATTTCACTTGTGTGTTCTTCGTTTGCAAATTCACCGTTATAAAGTTTTTCAAAAAATAAACCTATTTCTTTTGCGCTTGAGACGGGACTATTATCCAAAGTTCCGACTTTTGATTCTAATAATCCGTTATTTTCTAAAAATTTAGAGACATTTGTTAATTTAACCTTGACTGAAAGAAGCAGGGCAGAGTAATTATCCGAAACCGTAATCATATTTTTTAGCGCGTTTTCAACAGACCAGGAAACATTACCTTGGGTTAATTCCGCAGATTCGGATGCAATGTTAAATTTTTGGTTTAAATCTGAAATATCGGCAGATAAAACATCCTCCTTTTTTAAAACACCGTCTTCTATTTGTTTATAAGCTTCTGCCATAATCCAAAGTTTATACAAACTTGCTGTTTCATATTGCTTCTCTTCATTTAAATAATACCTTTCCCCTGTTTTTAAATTTTTAATAAAAACGGAATAGTCGCTGCTGTTTTCTTTTAAAATACCTTTGACAATCTGCTCAATTGGAAGACTGTTCTCCTGGGATTTAATAATTGAGGATGTTTTTTGTATTATTTTTTCTACAGTTGATAGAGGACTTAAGATTAAATTATTATTTTTCGCTGATTTTCCTAAGTAACTACCTACTAAAACATCTAAACTGAAAAGTACAAGAACTGTTAATAGTAATCCACGGAAAATATTTTGCAGTTTTGATGGTTTTTTTCTTTCAAATTTTTCAAATCGTTGTATTTCGTACATCTAAATGTCTATTCAGTATACCATTGGAGAATTATTATGTTAATAATTAATTTAAATTTTTTCTATAGTAACGTTAAGCATTTTTCCCTTGCAATTCTCTTTAAGCTTTTGTTTAGTATATAATAAATTTATGAATGTGATAAATCAAACATATATTATTAAAGCTCAGGCGAAAGACGTTTAGGGTGCATTAGTAAATCCAAAACTTATTGATAAGTGGGGAGGAGGGCCTTCTAAAATGATGCCTACGAAAGGATTTGAATTCTCACTTTGGGGAGGAGATATTTTTGGCAAAAATATTAGAGTAATTAAAAATAAAAAATTAGTTCAGGAATGGTACGGCGGAAAATGGGATAAACCCTCAATTGTTACTTTCGATTTAAACGAGAAGGATAGCGTAACTACCGTTAAGTTAACTCACAAAGACATTCCTGATAATGAATTTAAAGATATAGAAAGTGGGTGGAAAGACTATTACATGCTGCCGCTAAAAGAATTTGTTGAAAAGAATAATTAATTAACACTACTGCTTTTTGTACTCTCTTTTGTTTCAAACGTTCCTTTTCTAAGGTTTCCTGTTATATCTCCCAAGCCCTGCCTTATTTTAACCGCGTTTTTGTAAGCAGCCCTTAAATCAGCTGCGCCTAATTTTAGCTTTGATCTTGCATCAAGAAGAGAAGACTTATTTCCGGGAAACCCTTGTGCATCTAATGAATTTAATATTGTTGTTGCTGCGCCGTATTGAACTTTTGCATCGTTAACTTTAGCAAGCATATCTGAAAGAAGTGTTTTTAGCAAAGTCACATCTGTACCTTTAGTTTCTTCTTCATTTACTCTGGTCTGAAGTTTTGTATAAACTGTATTCAATATATCTGTTGTTGTGCTTAATCTTCCGGCTGCAACGTAAAGACTTATCTTTACTCTAAAATAAGCAAAAGTAGAATAACCGTTAAGTATTGATTTTACGTCCTCTTTTAAAGTAGTTAAATCTGTATCTGCGTCGATTTTTAATTTTAATGCATTAAGACTGTCTATTTGGCTTTGAATTTGACTTTTTAAACTAGTTTTATCAGCATCAGACAATTTTTTAATACTGTTTATTTTCGCAGATAATTCTGTTAAAAAATTTATTCTTCTTGTAATTTCGGTGTTTGCACGCTGCTTTAAATTTTCAAGCCTTGTTGCTTCGGTTTGAGCTTTTAGCGCGCTTTTTGAAGCAGTTAAACTTCCTACCCTTGACGCTGGAAGAAGCGTTTGCGCAAAAGAAGTACCCGTTGTTGTAAAAAATAGCAATAAGGCTAATATTAAAGACGTTTTATTCATATTTATTGTAAATTAGTCTGCTTATCGTTAAGGCTGTCTGTTACGCTATTTAAATCCGAATCAAGGCTATTTAGGCTTTGATCAACAACCTGATTATTGCTGTCAATTGAGCTGTTACTTGTATCATTTGGGTTTAATGCGTCTGTTGGGGTAGGCGTTGCGGGAACTGATGTTGGATAATTATAAACTCCTGCATTATACTTTTCCTGCGAATTAAAATAAGAATAGGCAAGAAAACCTCCAAAAGCAAGTATAACTAAGATAAAGATTATCAGAAAAAGTTTTAGTATCTTTTTACCTCCGCCTTGTTCTTGCTGCGGCGGCATTTGAACTACCGGTTGAGCCTGGGGCTGCGGCATAATAGGCTGTACTTGAGGTATAGGATTAACAGGCTGCGCTTGAGGCAACGGGTTAACAACTTGCGGATTAGATGTTGGCGTTTGAGTATTTGGATCCATATTAAAATAATAAAGAAAACGAATGCTTTTTGTCAAGTTAAAGTTTTAAAATGATATAATTGCATTGTTGCCTGGGTGGCGAAACTGGCAGACGCGCAGCGTTCAGAACGCTGTGTTCGCAAGAACTTGGGAGTCCGAATCTCCCCCCGGGCACATAACCTGGAATCTGGAAACTAGAAACTGGAAGCTAGATTCTGATATAATCTTTTAGCTCATTAAGCGGATGTGGTGAAACTGGCATACACGCAGCCTTGAGGTGGCTGTGCCCTAAAAAGCGTGGAGGTTCGAGTCCTCTCATCCGCACAATTGAACATAAAAGGGCACTTAGCTCAGCGGTAGAGCGCTTCGTTTACATCGAAGATGTCGGGGGT
>JBBUCX010000033.1:1667-13381 GCA_038057595.1 Patescibacteria group bacterium | reverse complement strand
GAAATAAGAGAATATAGAAAAGCAAACCTTATAAAAATGGATATCTTAATTAACGACAATATTATCGATGTCTTATCGGAGCTTGTTTATAAAGACGAAGCTTCATCTCTTGCAAGAGAAAAAGTAGAAAAACTCAAGGAATATCTTTCTAGACAGCAATTCAGGCAGGTAATTCAGGCTGCAATAGGCGCTAAAATATTGGCAAGAACAGAAATACCTGCCTTTAGAAAAGATGTTTTGGCAAAAATGTCAGGAGGAGACAGAACCAGAAAAGATAAGCTTTTGGAGGCCCAAAAAAAAGGAAAATCTAAGCTTATTAATGTTTCTAAAGTAGAGATTTCTCAAAAAGCTCTTTTATCTATGCTCCAAAGTTAAAGAGCAAGAAGCAAAGCAACCCCTACTATTGCAATAAAGAATCCAATTACACCAATTGCGATAAAGTTACTAGGTCCTGTTGGCGGCAATGGGCTTGGGGCAGCTATTGCGGATCCGCTTCCTGATGGGTTTATGGTTAAAATTAAAGTGCAGGTGCCAACTTGACTTACAGCTCCATTTACATCTGTAATAGTTCCAAATGCCGAAAATGTCCCATTACTATTGTAAATGTGTGAAGTTAGAGCATTTACAGATGTTAGTCCTATTCCGTCTGCCTGGGTTAGCTCTTTTACCTGCCCGTCGCCAAAGTTAAATGTTGCTTTTAGGATATTCGCGCTGCTTGTTCCAATCAATGTAAAGTTTACATTGTAAGGAACAATGCCTATTAAAGCCCTGTCTGCCGTAAAACTTGAGCAAACGGGTGCTCCGGCAGCGCTTGCCGGAGTAGCGAGTGATATTCCGCTTGAGGTTGCGCTTCCACTGGGTGCTGTCGTAGGCGTTGGTATAGAAACTTCCGGAGTTGGTGTTGGCGTTGCAGCTGTTATATTTACTGTTGCCGGAGAGGTCGTTGACAAAAGATTTTCATTAAATTGGCTAGCTTCCCCAACGGACAAAACCTGCGTTTGGTTACCAAAGGTAATTTGAGTTGGGGTAGCATCTGCTACAGCCAAAGCCTTAAAAGTTAAGGTACCAACTTGTGTAGTACTTGTAATAGGCGGAGCGTTTGCCCCAATAGAAAGAGTAACGGAAATTGTTCCCGGCGCAAATACAGGACCCTGAACTAGAGATTGAAAAGAAGCAGTGTTTGGCACAAATCCCCCTTCTTCTATTACAAGTCTTGTTGAATCATAATTAATATAAACCTTAACAAACGATACGGAATTAGAATTGGGATTAATATTGATATCAAAGCTCGCATTTGTCCCGACTTCTACAGATTGCGAAGCAGGGGTAAGCGATAAGCTTGTTGAGGGCACGGCGGATGTTTTTGTTTTTTGCTGCTCTGAAACAAGATAAACAATTAAAGGTATTGCAATAAGTAAAACAACCACGAAACCAACTAAGAGAATTTTTTTCCCTGAAGGCATAGACATGATTAAATCGTATAGAAAATAGCTTTAAGTGTCAATACTAGCCTCTTGACACAATTTTTTTTTTAGTGTATAAATTAGCAGTCACTTGTCTTAAGTGACATTTTTTAAGAGATATGGCAGCAAAACATAGAGTAAAACCGCTTTTTGATAATGTTTTAATAAAACCTTTGCAGGCAGAGGTAAAAACAGCCTCTGGCATTATTCTGCCTGACAGCGTTAAAGAAAAGCCTCAAATGGGTGAAATCGTTGAAGTAGGCCCCGGAAAAATAGACGACGGGAAATTAATCCCTGTTTCTGTAAAAAAAGGACAAAAAGTAATGTATAAAAAATGGGGCGGAAACGAAATAAAAATAAACGGAGAAGAACTGATACTGGTTGAAGAAAAAGATATTTTGGCAGTTATAGACTCCGATTAAATCGGAGTAGAATAAATATGGCAAAACAAATAATATATTCAGACGAAGCAAGACAAAAATTACTTTCAGGAGTAAATAAGTTGGCAGATGCGGTTTCTACGACATTAGGCCCTAAAGGAAGAAACGTTGCAATAGATAAAAAATGGGGTGCCCCAAATGTTATACATGATGGCGTATCTGTTGCAAAGGAAATAGAGCTTAAAGACCCGTTTGAGAACATGGGGGCGCAATTAGTTAAGGAAGCCGCAAGCAAAACCGCAGATGTTGCCGGAGATGGTACCACAACAGCTACGGTTTTAGCCCAAGCAATAGTTGAAGAAGGAATAAAAAATATTACCGCCGGGGCAAATCCAATGCTTTTGAAAAAAGGATTAGAAGTGGCATGTGAAGCAGTCGTTGATTTTATAAAATCTAAAGCCAAAACGATAAACATAAAAAATCATGCAGAAATATCTCAAATAGCAATAATATCTGCGGGAGATGAAGCAATAGGAAAACAAGTTGCAGAAGCGCTTCAAAAAGTAGGAAAAGATGGTGTGGTTTCTGTTGAAGAAGGAAGGGGCCTTTCAACAGAAATAGAATATAAAGAAGGCATGGAGTTTGATAAAGGTTATGCTTCCCCCTACTTTGTTACGAATCCGGATAAAATGGAAGCTGATATAGAAGATCCTTACATTCTTATTACAGATAAAAAGATTTCAAACATACAGGAGTTTCTTCCGTTTTTAGAAAATTTTGCAAAAACCTCCAAGAATTTAGTAATTATTGCTGACGAAATCGAAGGCGAAGCTTTAGCGCTTTTAGTTGTCAATAAATTAAAAGGAGTTTTCAACTCTATCGCTGTAAAAGCACCCGGCTTTGGAGACAGAAGAAAAGAAATGCTTGAGGATATTGCAATTTTAACAGGCGGAAAAGTTATTTCCGAAGACACCGGTACAAAATTTGAGTCGGTAACAATAGATGATTTAGGAAGAGCGGATAAGGTTTGGGCAGATAAGGAAAACACAAGAATAATAGGAGGAAAAGGAAATAAGACAGATTTAAACACAAGAATTGCCCAAATTAAAAAACAGATTGAGTTAACTACATCTGATTTTGATAAGGAAAAACTGCAGGAAAGATTAGCTAAACTTTCCGGCGGAGTTGCAGTTATTAATGTCGGGGCAGCAACGGAAGTGGAAATGAAAGAAAAAAAAGAACGCGTTATAGATGCGGTAGCCGCAACAAAAGCAGCCTTAGAAGAAGGAGTTGTTGCAGGAGGAGGGGTAGTTTTATTAGAGGCAATTAAAGTTTTAGACCCTAAATTATTAAAACATATCTCGGATGATAGTGATCAAGCAACAGGGGTAAATATTTTGAGAAAAGCTCTTGAATCCCCAACAAGAAAATTAGCCGAGAATGCCGGAATAAACGGAGATGTTGTTATAGATAATATTAATAAACAAGAAGCCGGATATGGCTTGAATGTTTTGACGAATGACTATGTTGACATGTTTAGGGAAGGAATTATCGACCCTGTAAAAGTAACCCGTTCTGCCGTACAAAACGCAGTATCGGTTGCAACTATGATTCTTACAACAGAAGCTTTAGTTACAGATATTCCGGAAGAAAAGAATCCTTCGACAAGCTCAGGATCGGGAATGCCTTCCGGAATGGATTATTAATCCTCGAAAAACTTCATTAGCGGTTTTTTTATTAAAGTTTTTAATATATAATCTAAAAATACTTTTATGAAAAAAATCTTTTATATGGCCGCTATTTTTTTACTAGCCGTTATACTTTTTGGCGTTGTCCTTTTTATCATAAGTAAAAACAAAGAAAAAGGAGCTTTGCAAGTAACTTCAGACCCAAAATCAAAGGTGTATGTTAATGGAAAACAAATAGGGCAAACACCATTTAGGACAAGCGAGTTAAAAGACATGTTTGAAACAGGTGATTATATTGTAAAACTTGTTCCAATTTCCGGTAATTTTTCGCCTTTTGAACAAAAAATTACAATTTCTCCAAAAGTCTTAACTGTTATTGACAGAAACTTCGGGCCAACAGGTCTTGAAAACGGAAGCATCATAAGCCTTAAGGAAATTTCCGATAAAAAAGACGCGCAAATTTCTATAGTTTCTTTTCCCGATTCTGCTCAGGTTTTTTTGGATAATAATTTGGGAGGACAAACCCCAATGCTTTTAAAAAACATTACAGAGTCAGACCACGAAATAAGGCTTAGCAAAGAGGGATATAAAGATAAAATTTCTTTAATAAAAACAGTTTTAGGATATAGGCTTGAGATACTCGTATTTATGGGTATAAATCCAAACGTTGCCAGTGCTTCTTCGGCTATTAATTCTTCGGCTTCTGCTTCAATTTCTCTTTTTGCAAAAGTTTTAATTCTTGCGACACCAACGGGATTTTTAAGAGTTAGAGAGGATGCATCTTTAAAAGCTTTAGAAGTTTCACGTGTTAAACCTGGTGAAACATACGATTTATTAGAAGAAAAAGATAACTGGTACAAAATAAAAATTGACGATAAAACATCCGGCTGGATAAGCAAACAATACGCCAAAAAAAGTTAGGGCGCTACAAAGTAGATTAAAACAACAACTAGAATTGCCCAGATAGTAACGGTTGCAAGAAGCGGTTTATCGGAAAAAAGAACTTTTTCAGGACTTTCTCCTTCGTGTTTCTCATAAATATCTTGTAAATATCTCATCAGTCCGTAAACAACAGGAATAATTGTAATCATAAGCCACTTTCTTTGGAAAAATGTTGGTAAAAAATCAGGCATTAATATCCCGAGGGACAATTTGAATCCTCCGGGATTTTCCAAAAAAGTAAAGAGTGAATAAGTAATAAAAGTTGAAGTCGCAAAAATAGATGCATATACGTCTAAAAGTCTTTCGGAATAGTGAGAAAGAGATTTTCTGGTCGCCTGGATATTTGAATCTTTGCTTTGGGAAAGCAAGGTTAATTCGCTTCTTCTTTTTCCAACAGCCAAAAAAAGCGAAATTGATATTGTTGTTAACAAAAGCCAGACAGATATGTGGTATCCGCTTGCAAATTCCCCGCCATAAACTCTTAAAATGTATCCTGCTGCTATTACAAGAATATCAACAACTGCTAAAGATTTAAGAAAAGAAGAGTAAAGAAATTGAATAAACAAATATATTATAGACAAAGCAAAAAATGTCGGAGTAATTGATTTAGCCAACACCAAAGAGCTAATTATCAAAAAAATCGCAAGGCTAACAGCTATTCTTACTGGTACATCTCCGTTGGCAATTGGTCTGAATCTTTTAAACGGATGGAGTCTGTCTTTTTTAATATCAAAAATATCGTTAATTATATAAGTCGCGCTTGAAAGTCCGCAGAAAACAAAGAAGCTAAGAAGTACGCTTTCAAAAACAGGTTTGTTAAAAAGCTCGCCGGCAAAAGTAATTGCGGCAAAAACTGCAAAATTTTTTACCCATTGTCTCGGTCTAACTAATCTTAAAATATTATAAACTAGTTTCATTTGAGCGTTTTGTTAGTAAATGCAAGAAAAGTAGAGCGCCCCCGACTACAATAATAAGCATGATTATTGTAAATAATTTTTCCCTGCTCGTAAGCACCAAAGCTAATGAGCCCAATATAGCAGAAACTATCCAATAAAACAACGCAACTTTTCTTTGACTAAGTCCAAGTCCAAGAAGGAGATGATGAAGATGTTTTTTGTCATGCCAAAAAGGTGATTTTCCCGATGCAATCCTTCGTATAATCGTAAATAAGCCATCTGTCATAGGAACCCCCATAACAAGAATTGCTGTAGCTAATTTTGCGCTCGAAAGAATAGACGCAACAGCTAAAAGAAGATAAATTGCAGTTGCGCCATAGCCCGGGAATATTTTTGCAGGATAAAAATTGAAAACTAAAAATCCTAAAGAAGCACCCGCGATTATAAAAGAAAGAGTCGCTGCAGTTGCGCTCGCCTCATCAAGCGGGGTAAATCTAAGGCTAAGAATGCCAATAATAACTGCCGAAATTGCAACGATCCCAGGCATTTGCCCATCGACTCCCTTACTCCAATTTAACATGTTCATAACCCAGACAATCCAAAGTACGGCAACTGCGTCCGAAAGGAATGTAATAGGATTTCCCTGCCAAAAAGGAATCTGAAAATTATTTAGATAAAGTATTCCGCCAAATGGATTTGTAATAAAAGGGATGTTTGTACCCATATAAACTACAAAAATAGCAGTGCAAATATTCATTACAAATCGAAGATATGGTGACAAATCATATTTATCATCTAAAACCCCGATAATAAGAGTAACAGATGCCGCAAAAAACAACGCAATAATAATTTTACTTAATGGAAGAAATAATATTCCCGCTGTTAATACGCCAATAAAAAGAGGAATTCCTCCGCCTCTTGGAACAGGTTTTTTATGGATAATTGCCGGGTGTTTATGTTTTTTTGGATCGTCGACAATATTATATTTTTTAAGAAAAAATAGCGATAAAGGAGTTGTAATAAGTGTTGCTAAAAAAGCGATAACTAACGGAAAGAATGTTAAATTAAAGTTGTCCATTAAAGTATTACCAATATGGTTCTAATTATAAAAAGAAAATTTAAAATAGCGATAATAAATGTTATTGCCGAAACAATCCTTGCAATAAGAGGATTTTTTGAGTAAACAAATGAAGCAAAGATAATATTTATTACAAATATAATTCCAAAAACCGCAACCGGAATAAAAATTCCGTAAGCTTCGGTTAATCTTTGTGTTCCCCAGGGAAGTTGGTTAAAAATAGGTATTAATGGCGGAAGATTTCTATAATTAAATAATATAAAAAGAATTGTTAGAAAAGTTAAAAACAAACTAATATTAAAGCCTCTAAATACCCATCTATCAGCTTTAATATTATTTATAAAACTTTTCATAAATTTCCATACCGTTAAGATTTATTTTTAAGAAATAGTTAGAAAGGCTAAATGGATAAGGCGGTACGTTTGGCATTGTGATAATAAATTTTGGATTACTTGCCAAAAGACCATTTCGGGTATTTTCTAAACCATCTTTGTAGCTTGTAATATGATAAGAAACTGTGTATCTTCCGGGCGGAAGTTTTTCTGTAAGTTTATAAACCTGCGCATTATTTCCCCAGATAAAGATATTGTCAGACGGAATGCTTCGCGAATTTATATATCCTGCTAAATCATAATCATTCGGGGTATTCTTGTCAAAAAATCTCTGGTAAGAATATACGCTTTTTTGCGCCAATAAAAACGATATAAAATTTTGGTAATAAAAAGCTGTTTTTGTATAAAAATTAAAACTTAGCAAAAGTACAATAAAAATAGTTAATATAACAATTCCTGACAATTTAGAGAAATTTTTATTTAAGATAAACAATCCAAGCATTAAGGAAAATGATGGGAGTAAAACTAAAACATAATGAGTATATGGTCTTTGAGAAAAATAAGCGTTAAAAAGGGAAAACCCAAGCCATAAGAAAACAAGCATGAATGAGTTTCCATAAATTTTTCTTTTTGAAAAAACAAATAAGGAAAATAGCAAAAGAAGGATAATCTTGAAGATTAAAAGTCCTTGTGGGATTATAAATTTATTTCCGTAATTTACGTATCCAACATTGTTAAATAAAACTGCTTTTAAAAAATAAGGAAAAGCGTTATTTATTAAAAAGAATAACGCAGCTAAAAATATGGGGGCTATAAATCCTAAAATAAAAGGAAGAGTGATTTTTAATTCCCCAATTAAATTTTTAATTTTAAACATATCGAGAAAGCCCTTTGAAGAATTAGCAAATATTAAAAATACAAAAAATGCTGCAAAATCAAAAAGAGCAACGATTTTCAAAAGAAAAGATATCCCCAAAATAAGACCTGCAGATAAAAGCAATTTATTTCTTTTATTTTGAACATCTGTTTCTAATGATTTTAAAACTATAATTGCCGCTAAGATATTTGGTAAAAGCATAAAATTTTCAGCATTTGCAATATTTCCCTCTATAAGAGGAAGCCCGAAAAGTACCGCAAAAAACCCTGTTGAAATAAAAACAGCATTTCTATTTTCAAAAAGTTTTTTTGCGAGAAAATAAAATGCGGCAATTGCCAGAATGCCTGCTATCAAAGACAAAAAGCGTATTGCAAACTGATCGGAAGAAACCAGGCTGTATAAAAAATAAAGAAGCGGAGGCTTATTGTCAAAAGCATCTCTATACAAAAGTTTTTCTGCATTCATAGCAATTCCGAGTGTTTGATATATGCCTTCATCGCCGTACCAATTGGGTTCAAAAAGAGAGGGGAATCTTAAGATAAAAAAAACAACAGATATTGCTATTAAAAACCAACAGCCAATACTTTTCTCAAGTTTTGCCAAAATCTTCATGTTTTATAGTTTTTCAGTTACTTTATATTCCAGTCTTTTGCCAAACATAAGCTGTGTGTGGGAGATGAGTGCAGGAAGCGCTGATAAGAAAAATCCAACAAGCGGAAGAAGTAAAAATTCAAAAGGAAATAATAATTGTCTTTTTTTTGAAATATTTTGTTGTTTTGGCCTTTGTTTAAAATCTATTATTACCATAGCTATTGTTGCAATCAGACAAAGCGTTAATATAAATCCTGCCAGCTGGGGCAGAGTATAACCAAGAGTTGTTCTCGCGAATACAGGATTAACAAACGGCATAATATTTGCTGCTATAGTTATTATAAACCAATTAACCGGCCAGAGGAAATGGTCTAATAAGACATGGAAAAGCATTGTAGTTTTTCTGTAAAACGGAACGTTTGGAACCGTAAACCACCATTTTATAAAAAGCGGATCATCCGATGCGCCCCAACTCCATCGTCTTTCCTGATGATATTTATTTTTTAAAGAATTTATGTAAGAGGACGAAAGAGGAGCATCCATAGATGTTTTTAGAAATATAGGCTCTGCAAAAACATTACCCTGTTTTTTATAGAATGCTTTGAAAAATATTCTGTAGTCTTCCGGAATTACATCCGTGTCCCAATACCCAATTTCATGTAAAAGTTTAAATGACAATGAGTATGTTGAATTGGAAACCAGCCTATCCTTTTGGACTAAAAGTGCTGTTCTCCATAAACTGCCAAAAAATGAAATTATTCTAATAGGAGCCGGAACATTCCAAAAATTATTGTAATTAACATTGGCAGATTGCCAAAATTTTGCATACTTATTATTGTCTGTTAGAAAGCTATGCGCAAGATACGAATAGTATTGCGGATCAAAAATTGAGTCAGCGTCAACGGATGAGATTGTCGCAAATTCATAATCAACAATGTTAGTTTCCACAAGTTTTTTGTAAGCTTTTTTTCCGCCATAGGCTTCATTAGATGATTTCCCTTTTACCTCTCCTTTTATGTCAGGATGAAAAGTGGCAAAAATATCGCCGAACACATCTTTAAATTCTTCTATTAATTTTGCGGCTCTTTCTTTTGCCTGTTCCTCCCTTTCTTCCATAGCCAAAACTACATAAATTCTTTTTGTTGGAAAAGTTTGGTTTGCAAGGCTTCCAATTGTTTTTCTTAGCTTTTCCAGCGTTTCTTTATAATTTGGAATTACCACAATATGTGTCACTTTTTCAAAGTTTTCTAAAGGTTTGGTAACCTCCAGCCAATTTTCTTTTTCCGCTTTTTTAATTTTTCTGGTACTCATAAATGCTGTTATGGCAAGAGAAAAGCTTCTATAAAACCAATAAACATCAAAAAATAAAATAAAATAGGCAACGACCCATGGGATAAAATAACTTCCCCAAATAGGAAAAGTTATTAATGTCCAAGAAACAAGCCCGGGCATTATTTCAAGCGCTCTCCTGGTTTTAACGGGGTAAGTTGTAAAGATTTTGTCAAAAAAACTTGTCATATAGCGTTTAGTTTGAATAAATTCATTGCGTTTTCAGCTGTAATCTTGTTAACTTCGCTAAAAGAAGTGTTTTTAATTTTAGCGATTGAATTACCCACAATTATAACATAGGAGGGTTCATTCCGGCTACCGCGGTGAGGCGCTGGCGTTAAAAATGGAGCATCGGTTTCTGTAACAATCCTATCAATAGGTGTTGCTTTAACAAGCTCTTTTAAAGAAGTATTTTCGCCAGGGGCTATGCCTTTGTAGGTAATATTTCCGTCAAAACCTATATAAAACCCTATTTCTAAAGCGGATTTCAAAACTTCCATATTCCCGGCAAAACAATGAAACATCCCCGGAATTTCCATTAAAATATTTTTGTGGTGTTTAAGAATTTTCAAAATATCCTCTCCTGCCAGCCTATTGTGGATTTGAAGAGGAAGTTTAAGTTCATGAGCCATTTGAATTTGGGTTTCAAAGACTTTTTTCTGCAAAGACGGCGGAACGATACCGTTTGATTTGTAGGAAAAATAATCAAGCCCTATTTCTCCTACAGCAACGACTTTTTTATTTTGTGCGATTTTTTTAAGTTTGCTTTCCCAACCGCCTTCTAATTTATCCGCATGGTGGGGATGAATCCCAACGATTACATATAAATTATCGTATTTGTTAGAAAGCTCAACGGCTTTTTGGCTTGACTCAAGGGATGTGCCCACGTTTATTATTTTTTCTACACCGCTTTTAAAAGCTCTCTTTATAACTTCATCTAAATCTTTTTCAAAAGAATGGAAGTTTAAGTGGCAATGGACGTCAATCATACATCCTGATTATACCAAGATGGGGATGAATAATAGTTATTAAAATAAAGCTATTTTTCCCAGGGGAATTCTTCCCGGCCAAAGTGGCCGTAAGTAGAGGTTTTTAGATAAATAGGTCTTTGTAAATTTAATCCATTTATAATTCCCTCAACAGATGTATCTAAAATTTTGCCGACGAAATCGTTAATTACTTTTTTACTTACTTTTTCGCTGCCAAAAGTTTCCACTTCCTGCATTGTCGGTTTTTTGGCGCCAATAAAATAGGCAAGCCTAATTTCTGCTTTATCAGCTAATTTTTCTCTGACAATATTTTTGGCAATAAAGCGTGCCGCATACGCTCCGCTTCTGTCAACTTTTGTCGGATCTTTCCCGGAAAAAGCGCCTCCTCCGACCCTTGCATAACCTCCATATGTATCAACGACTATTTTTCTTCCTGTAAGGCCGCTGTCAACTGCAGGACCGGACATATGCCAAATGCCTGTACCGTTGACGATTAAGTCAATTTCCGAAATTTTAAATCCGAATTCGTCTAGAACTTTCTTAACAACCTTTTGGTAAATATCTTTTTTTACTTGAGAAAGAAATATTTTTTCTTTATGGGGAACTGCAATAACAACTTGACTTACTTTGTATGGTTTTCCGTTTCTGTAACTAACAGTCACTTGTGTTTTACCGTCGGGTCTTAAATAACTTAAAATTTTTTTCTCCCTTACTTCATCAATCCTCTCTGCTAAACGGTGGGCAATAGTTATTGGAAGAGGCATTAATGTTTTTGTTTCGTTGCAGGCAAAACCAAACATCATGCCCTGATCTCCGGCGCCATTAAGTTTTACACCTTTTGCAATTTCTCTTGATTGTTCATGGACATAAACTTCAACAGGAGATTTATCCGAAAAATTTAAATAAGAATCGGTGTATCCCAAATCTCTTATTCTAATTCTTGCAATTTTTTCAAAGTCAACTTTTGCATTCGCAGTTATCTCTCCAATGATAAAAACTTTGTTAAAAGTTGCAACTGTTTCAACAGCAACGCGGCCGTATTTATCCTGTTTTAAAACTTCGTCTAAAATTGCGTCGGAAATGGAATCGCAGATTTTATCCGGATGTCCGGCGCAGACAGATTCAGATGTAAAAGTATAGTTATTCATA
>JBBUCX010000033.1:0-1567 GCA_038057595.1 Patescibacteria group bacterium | reverse complement strand
CTCGGTTGCCGCCCCGCATTTTGCGGGATCTCTTGATGACTTCAGTCATTTAATATTAAAAATAGTTTTCTGTCAATACTTGTTTTAAATCCTCGGAAATAATGCGTCGGATGAAACAATTTCTGCTTTTGTAAATTGCGAGGTAATTCTTTCCGAAGTTTTTGGCATAAATGGTTCTAATAAGATTGCAATTTCCTGGATTTGGTTAACGGCGTGAGATAAAATACTTTCAATATTTTGCAGCTTTTTGCTGCCGGCGGGCTGTTTTAAAAGTTCCCAGGGTTTTTCTTCGTTTATATATTTATCAAGTTTTGTAATTTTTCCGAAAATAAGCATTAGCGCGTCATTAAACCGGTATTCGTCTAAAGCTTTTTTATAATCGTCAATTTCTAAAATTACGTGTCCATTATTTTCGCTTGGGGTTTGGCGGAAATTTGCGTTTTCGCATAGTTTACTAACTCTTGAAATTAGATTCCCAAGCCCATTTGCTAAATCCGCATTATAAACCTCTTCCAATCTTTTAACGGAAAAATCTCCGTCGGAAAAAGGAGAGATCTCTCTTAAGAAGTAATATCTCAAAGGGTCTGTGCCGTATTTATCTATTAATTCTAAAGGGTCTGCTACGTTGCCTAAGGTTTTTGACATTTTTTGCCCGTCAACTGTAAAATATCCGTGGACAAAAAGAGCTTTTGGCAGTAAAAGACCGGCTGATAGTAAAAATGCCGGCCAGTAAACAGCGTGAAACCTGATTATTCCCTTGCCGATTACGTGTAAATCAGCCGGCCACCATCTGCGATATTTTTCTTCATTAGAGTTAAAGCCTACTCCGCTTTGATAAATATTTAAAGCGTCAAACCAAACATACATTCTTTGAGTCTCGTCACCCGGCACTTTAACCCCCCAGTTTTTTGTCCTTTTACTGCTTCTTGAAATGCTGATATCTTTTAAACCCTCTTTTAAAAAACCCAAAACTTCGTTTTTTCTGAAAGTCGGATAAATTTTTAATTCGTTTTTTTCAATTAAATCTTTTATTTGTTTTTCGTATTTTGAAAGACGAAAAAAATAATTTTCTTCAGCTATTTCTTCTAAAGGTTTTCCCGGATGCTCAAAGCATTCTCCTTTTTTGTTTAATTCATTCTTTTCGTAAAACAATTCGCAGCCGATACAATAAAGCCCTTTATATTCCCTTTTGTAAATATCGCCGTTTTTGTTACACAGTTCCCATAGCTTTTGTGAGGCCAAATGATGCTTTGCATCACTTCCTCTTTGGAAAACATCAAATTCTATGTTTAGCTTTTTAGCTAAGTCTTCAAAAGTTTTTGAATTTTCATCAATAAATTTCTCAACTTCAACACCTGCAGCTTCGGCTGCCTGAACGCTTTTAATTGCGTTCTCATCTGCGCCTGATAACAACAGCGTTTCGTCGCCCGATATTTTTCTGAAGCGCTTAATTACATCTGCCTGGACAAATTCCAATGCATGGCCAACGTGGGGTCTTGCATTTACATAAGGAATAGCTGTTGTTAAATAGTATTTACTCATAGGCAAAATTATAGCAGAATTACTT
>JBBUCX010000032.1:3040-11171 GCA_038057595.1 Patescibacteria group bacterium | reverse complement strand
CAGAAGAGGATAAAAAAGTAATGAAAATATTTACAAACATTAAGTCATATTGGCCGGAAGATATAAAAGAAGTTGAAAAACTAGTAAATAAGATGCTAAAAGACAATAAACCATACTATATTAATTTAAAAAGATGAAAAATAACAAGAAAAAAATTTCAGCCATAATTGCCTGCTATAAAGACGCTCAAGCAATACCAATCATGCATAAAAGACTTACAAACACTTTTAAAGAGATAGGTATTGATTATGAAATAATTTTTGTAAATGACGGCAGTCCCGATAATTCCGAAGAAGTTATTAGAAAAATTGTAAAAAAAGATCCTAAGGTTATAGGAGTAAATCATTCAAGAAATTTCAGTTCTCAAATGGCTTTTACAAGCGGCATGGATATAGCAACAGGCAACGCTATTGTTTTTTTAGATGGCGATTTGCAAGACCCTCCTGAAATAATTAAAAAATTTTATAAAAAGTGGATTGATGGATTTGATGTAGTTTACGGAGTAAGAACAAAAAGAGAAGCGCCTATATTAATGGCAATTGCTTATAAGCTATTCTATAGAATATTTCACAAAATGTCATATATTAAAATTCCCCTTGATGCGGGCGATTTTTCTTTAATTGACAAAAAAGTATTTAACGTTTTAAAGCAATTCCCCGAAAGAGACAGATTTTTGCGGGGACTTAGAGCCTGGGTTGGTTTTAAACAAACAGGCGTTCCTTATGTAAGACCGGAAAGAATGTTTGGAAAAACCACTAATAATTTTCTTAAAAACTTTCAGTGGGCAACAAAAGGAATTCTTTCCTTTTCTTATGTACCCTTGCAGCTTATGACGCTTCTTTCTCTTTTGGTATTCTTTTTAGCTTTAGTTGGAATGGTTCTGCAAATAATCCTTCGCTTACTAATTCCCAATATCGCACCTGCCGGAATTACAACCGTTCTTATTATTGTATTGTTTATCGGCTCTATTCAGCTTTTAGGCATTAGTATTTTAGGGGAATATATCGGAAAGATTTTTGAAGAAGTTAAACAAAGACCCAAATATGTAGTAAAAAGTATTATTAAAAATCCAAAAATCAAATAAACTCCGCTTTAATAACTATATCGTTTGGCTCCCATCTATTTTTAAATATTTTTGAAATCAAATTTTTTATAAAATAAAAATTCTTAAAGGCATATAATGTTTTAATTTCTAAAATCTTAAATCCTGCTATTTCCAATTCCGCTTTTATCAAATCCTTCGTATACATCCTGACGTGTCCGTTAGGATTATCGCTCATTCTTTCTAATCCTTCGCTTGTAGGAACAGACAATATCAAACAGCCATTTTTTTTAAGTATTTTTTTAACATCTTTTAAAACTTTAAAGGTTTTACTTGGAGGAATATGTTCAAGAACTTCCAGCATAAAAACAGTATCAAATGAATTAGGCTCATATTTCATCTTATAAATTGATTCCAATTTAAAATTACCTTTAAATTTCTTTGTTAAATTATTAATTGCATTCTCGGAGATATCATTGCCATAAATTTCAATAGTTTTATTTTTACTGATTAAACGTTCAATATACCCATACCCTGCGCCTATGTCTAAAATTCTTTTTGCAGTTTTTGGTATATATTGATATGCAATATTTATGCGGTCCCTGGTCATTCCATCTTCGGGCGCATAATCAATTTGCTTTTGTATTCTTTCATTCCAAAAGTTTGAAGTATTTAAATCAGAAATTTCAGGCAAGGATTTATCATACAAAAGTTTTAATTCACTTAATTTATGCTTTGAAGCTAAATTCTGTCTTAATTTTTCAAGTTTAAATGGATCTTTTTTATTCATTTATTTACATGGAGCAATTAAAAATGCAAAATCTTCTGCGTTTACAAGATTATTAACGCGACAATAACCTAAGGGTAATTTTTTTTCTACAGCAATAATTAACGGTTTATTAATGTTTATATACGCATTTCTTTTTGATAAATAATCGGGATATATTAATGATTTGTTTATAGTTACCCAATCAACATATACAGGATGAAAATTTTCAGATTTATTAAAAGTTAAGTAAAGCGAGTTTCCTCCGGTTGTAATTATATTCGTTTTCCCATGTAAATCTTCGTATTTTATGATTTCTTCATACGTTTTTTTATAAAAATTAAATTCCGACGCGGACAACTTCATTCCCTTTACAACTTGGGGACTGTCTAAATATTTATATGGCTGATTTGCTTTAATAAAACCGCTTTTAATTCCAAAATATAAATCACGGGAAAATATCAACATAAATAAAAACAGGAATATAAAATATTTTATTATTAACTTTTTGTTAATTGACTCTGATAGCTTGAAAAAAAGATAAATTGTTATACCTATCATCGGAGTAGCAGCCCAATATACATGTCTTATATCGGGAATTGGAAAATATTGTAACCAGGAAAATAATCCAAAAACCGAAACTGTAAATATTGTCAAATTTGGTTTTTTCCCAAATAATTCCTTTAAAAAAGCAATTATTGTAACTATTGGTATTAATGACCAAATGGAGAAATTTGAAATTGAGCGCGGAAAGAAATGATTAAAAATATGTAACTTAGAATACTCTGCCCAGAAAAGCGCATAAGAAATTGATTGCTTCCACCAGTCGCTAAAAGCTCCGTTTATAATTATCCAAAATATTATCGGTAAAGATATTAAAATACTTCCGGATAAATATCTTATTCCGGGTAAAAAAGATGTTGAAATTTTCTTTTTGCTTAAAACTTGTATCAAAACTATCGAAACTATCGATGCTGTAATGGTATATGCGCCTACATTTTGCTTAGACCAAAAAGCAAGTCCGCCAAAAATACCCGCCAACAATATAATTTTCTTATTTTTAGTATCAAAATACTTTATTATTAGGTATAAACTAAAACATTGAAAAAATAAGGCGTAAACAGACGACCAAGGCAAGAACACTACGGAAAGATAAGGAGCAAGCGATAACCAGACTAACCAGCTAAACAATGCTAGTCCTTTTGATAGAAATTTAGACCAAATCAGGTAAATTAGAATAGAAATCAGTCCGTAGAAAAACGCAGTTAAAAGCTTTATTGTTATTAAATATTCGCCAAAAATTTTAATTGCCAATGCTTGTATTAATGCTGTTAAAGCGCCGTATTGTGTAAACGTATCTCTAAAAAGCATTTTGCCGTTAACAATATCTATTGCAGGCTTTAATACAATGCCGTCATGATGCGGATCGGTACCTATGCTGGAAAAATATCCTGAAATAATAAATGTGACAAAAAAAATAAATACCGGAGGAAGTATTGGTACAAATTTTTTCATAAATTAATATTACACTAATTAGACCAGAGCTTTAAATATGTATCTGTCATTTTCTCCCATGTTTGATTTTTAACCCAAGTATATCCATTGCTTATTTTTATGTTTTTTAGTTTTTCGTCTGAAAGATATTTGTATAATTGATCTCTTATCTCATTTGAATTTTTTGAAATTGAAATAAAATTGGCAAAAGGAGTCATTTGTAAATAATCTTTTTTAATTTCATTGTTGTAAACTGCCAGAACATATTTTTTACTCACTAAAGATTCAAGTATCCCAAGGTATCTTGAAGTGAATACAAAAGATGCTCTTTCAAGGTGATTATCTGTATTTTTTACGAATCCTTTAAATTCCGCATTAAGTTTGTTGTGTCCGGCATATTCTTTTGCTTCATTCGCTTGTGAACCGTCTCCCAATACTGTTAATTGTAGTTTTTGATATTTTTTGCTAATTTCTTTAAGAGCCTTAAGATATTCCATTATCCCCGTCTCTTCTTCCAGCCTTCCTAAAAATACGATTATATTTTTATCTGTTTTTTGTTTATTGTTTCTTGTTCTTTGTGTATCAACATCAACTGCTCCATATGTTACAAAGGTCGGTTTTGTCCCGTACCACTTTTTAAGAAAATCCCCGACACAAATATTTCCAAAGGAAAGTTTTTCCGCAAGCTTATGCATTAGAATTGCTTTTTTATTTGGAATGTTGTTTCCCTCATATCCATGAAAAGTTGTATACACTTTTTTAAGAGGAAATAAAAACCTAAATGGCAGATACCAAAAGAAAATATCATGACAATGAACAACATCTACGGAGTTAATAACTCTTAGGTACCTTAAAAGCCGTAGCCAAAGTCTGAATTTCTTCATTCTTCCTTCTTTACCTGCCTTAATTCTTATAATTTCTATTCCCTCAATCGTAGCACTAAACGGTAGCGACTGCTGATTTTGTTTATTCGCATTTTTTTCGTATTCAGTTATAACAATTACTCTGTGTCCTTTTTTAACTAATCTCTTACCAACTTCCAAAACATGCTTTTCTACCCCACCGATTAAAGGATAAAACCGCCTCGCAAAAAATAAAATCGTCATATTAATACTTAATTGAAGCTATTATATCATTACTCGGGGTAAAAACGCAGTTGGTTATTTTTTAACTACTAAAGCAAAACTATTTGCAAAAGATTTATAAAATTTGCAACACAGATCTTCAGTTCTTTTTTTATCCTCACTATTAAACTTAAGTTGACGATTAAGATTGTTTAACATATTATTAGCTAAATGATTAAAAAATATTACAGTTTTTTTCCTTTTATTTTTGCTTTTATAAGTTTTTTGTCTCTTCAGTTATTAGTTTTTGATAAAGGATTAAATTTTAGAGACGAAGGGTTTCTTCTTAATAATGCAATCCGAATCTTACATGGGGAAATTCCTTATAAAGATTTTTTTCTTACAACAACACCCGGAACTTATTATCTTCAAAGTTATATTTTTAAACTTTTTGGGGTTCATGTAATTTTTGATAGATTTTTATATATACTTCTTGTTTTCATTTTACTGGCAATTTTAAATTTTTTATTATGCAAAATAAATTTATTTTTCAAAACCCTAATTTTATTATTAATTGCATTTACACTTACAGGAATAGGGACTTTTGCATTTTATAACATTGAAGGATTAGTTTTATTTTTACTAGCAATTTCTCTTTATATAAAAGGGGGGTATTCAAAAAAAGGATTTTTTCTTGTTGGTGTAGTTTTGGGTTTATTATTTATTTTTAAACAAAGTTACGGTATTTTTGCTTTAGGTGCATTCATTTGCTTGCTTTTTATAAATAATTTTAGAAACGCTACTAAACAAGTCTTATATATGCTTAGCGGATTGATGGTTATAATTACGCCGTTTGTAGGATACTTAATTTGGAATAAAGCATTTTCACAGTTTATCTATTTTTCTTTTATCTTTGCTCAAGAGGTTAAAGGACATAGATCTGCATTTATTTTAACCAGTTTTTTATTTATTCCCCTATTCCTTATTGCGTTATATATTATAAAAAAACTTTCACTTAAAAAAGCATTTATTTTTTTGGGAGTATTTCTTGTTGGATTTTTTCTATTGTATATAGCAATTTCTCCCGCTCGTTTAGGGAGGATTTTAACTTATATCAAAGATCCATTAATTTATTATTATGGATTTTTATTAATATTTCCTCTTTTTATTATTTCTGAATTTGCAAAATTAAAAAACAACAACATAATTCTTTATTCCGTTTGTACATTATCTCTTTTTCTCGCAAGCGCATCCTCTGGTAGAGATTTTACTACAGTAATTATGTTATTCCCTTTAGTAATTTTACTATGTACGGAATTAATAAATGTTATGCACAAAAAAATTTTCGTTTTGATAATTATTGTTTATTCTTTTTTTCCTTTAATTTTCTTTGGAATATCTATAAAAAGTTTTCTTACCCAGGTTAATTATATACAGTTACCACTTCTTCATTTTGAAGGAATTTTACTTCCTAAGACAACAGCAGAAGAAATTGTGTCTGTTGTTAAATATATCCAAAAAGAATCTAATAATAATGATTCAATACTTTGTTTCCCTTATTGTCCTTTAATTAATGTTTTAGCGCAAAGAAATAGTGGATCATATTTTAGTTTTTTTTATCCAGAAACAATAAGAGTAAAAGATCAAAACCGTGTAATCGACGACCTTAAAAAAAACGAAACTAAAATAATAATTTTGCAAAAGTCAGGAACAATAGAAAAAGAAGCCTTGTATGAAAACAAAAGATTATCTTTATTAAAAGAATATTTTATATCAGATTTTAGCCCGATTTTTTCTTCACAGAATTTCGTTATTTATAATAAAAAGCGTAAGTAAAAAATACCATCCAAAATTACTTTTTCACTCTCAAATTAACTTATAAAATATAATCTTCTTATTTACTTAATTTGTTTATAAAAAATTTTCTATATACTTTATAAGCTCATACCCGTTGGATATTCTAATCAACTTACACTACAAGTAAGAAAACTCCTTAATTGACACTTGACATTTATAAAAGTGTGCTTCTAAAATATTCTAAAGTGGTAAATTTGTTTCTGTTTAAACGAAATGCTTTACGTGTTTTATATGTAATTATATTGTTATTTTTTATTGTCTTATTAATGCCCCTATCTGTTTATGCTTCACCTATCGAATGTCCTGTAAATATATATCCGAAACCCGTAAATGGAGAAGGAGAATATATATTATCAATCAGAAACAACACTTCTCAAGTTATTAATTCTATTTTGGTTAATTTTATACCCACTAATACCTTTATAAGATATAATGGTGAGGGTTTTCCTACGGGCTGGGAACCAGCAAGTGCGATATGGTATGCTTTACATTCAGAAACCACTACCAGCCCTCTTACACGCGGAAATTATATTTCTTTTCCTGTCCATATCCTTGTTTCAACTTACTTTGATGGCGTAGATGTTGGATTTGGCCCCAACTACGGAGACTGGTTTTGCAGTGGTCATTATTCTCCGAATGAAATTACCTATGATAAACAACCATTTAATACTTTTGAGCCTATTGATTTAAACGTTCTTTATTTCAATCAAAACAATCCACCTTGGGGACCGACAGAATATGATCATTCACTAAAGCTAATGTTCACCAATCCAACTATTGACAGATGGGGATGTGCTGTAACTTCTGCGGCAATGATTCTTAACTTTCACAATATTAAAAAAATGCCAAATGATACAACTTTGGATCCTGGATCGCTAAATACTTGGCTGAAAAATAACAATGGTTATGCGATTGGATACAATAATATGGACGGATGGTATTCTTATTTAAAATTTCCATCTATATCAACCCTAACCCAAAAAATTTTTGATGCGGGAAAATCAAATATAAAACTTGAATATAAAAGAACAAAAACTAACCTTAATCAAGTTCTAGACAACGATTTAAATACCAATAAATTTCCCGATATTATTAAAGTGAGTAACAATCAAACCACTAGCCATTTTGTTGTTGCAAAAGGCAAAACAAGTAGCACATATCTTATAAACGACCCCGAATGGAACCACCCTACTCTTGAATCTTTTAATAACACTTTTAATCAGCTTGACAGATTTGTTCCGTCGAATACAAACTTAAGTTATTTGCTTGCCGTTATTAACCCAAGTGTAGAAATGATAATTACTGATCCCAATAATAAAAGAGCAGGAAAAAACCTTAGTAATAATGAGGAATTAAATGATATAGATAGCGCATCATACTTGTTTCAATCACCCATTAGTAATCCAAACGATAGCAACAAACAAGAAAACCTGGGAACAGGCGTAAACGAATTTCTGTTACCAGAGCCTATAGATGGGATATATAAAATTAAACTTACAAGTAAACAAAATGGATTTTATGAAATGAATTTAACAACATTTAAAGAAAATGGAGATAATAATTCAAATTATATACGTGGAATAATAACTGAAAACAACGATGAAACTTTAGAAATAAACTATTCTCAAACTAAAAACTCATATATCAGCAAAACATTTGACGATTTAATAAAAGATTTAGATGAATTAAACAAACTGAATCAATTCAAAAATGATGGAATTTATAATAGCTTATCAGTTAAAGTGACAGTAGCTCAATTATCTAATTTTATAGATAAAAAAACTTCAATAAACATCCTTAAAGCTACGCTTAATGAGATAAAAGCTCAAAGGGGAAAAGGAATAACAGAAGACGCCTACCAAATTCTTCTATATGACGTGAATTACTTAAAAACCCACCTATAAAATT
>JBBUCX010000032.1:1428-2940 GCA_038057595.1 Patescibacteria group bacterium | reverse complement strand
GCTTTACACCCTCCGGGTGTAGTAGATTGACACCTTTTCTTTTCTGTACTAATATTAAAGGATGGCAACGAATAGAAAATTAGTCTTCCAGAATGGTTCGTTATATCATATATTTAACCGGGGTATTGAAAGAAGAACTGTATTTCAAGATATAAGAGAATTTCGCAGAGCTCTAGAATTAATAAGTTTTTATAATCATAAAAATATTCCAATCAGGTACTCACAGTTTTTACAGTTATCTCTAGAAGCTAGAGATAACACACTTAAGAAGTTATCAGAAAGCGAAAGATTAGTTGATGTATTGGCTTTCTGCCTAATGCCAAATCATTTTCATTTTCTTTTCCGGCAAAAAACAGATAATGGTATATCAACTTTTATTTCAAACTTTACTAATTCCTTTACTAAATACTTTAATACAAAATGTCAAAGACTAGGTCCATTATTTGAAGGAGTTTTCAAGGCTGTTTTTGTTGAAAGTGATGAACAACTAATCCACTTATCGCGATATATTCATCTTAACCCTGTAGCTTCAAGCATAGTTAATAACAATCAGTTAGTGAATTACAAATGGTCATCATATTCTGCTTATTTATCATTAAGCAAGGACAATAAAATTATTTTAGATAGAGAAACGGTTCTGTCTTTTTTTAAAAATTCAAAACAATACGAAAAGTTTGTTCTAGATCAAGCTGATTACGGTAAACAACTTGAGAAAATTAAGCATTTAACTCTAGAATAATTTTGTTTAAGAAACTGTGTGAAGCTATAACACCCGGAGGGTGTATAATTCTCATAAATTATCCAACTCGTCAATATTACTCAAAAATACCCTGAATTCTATATTGCACGGACAATTAGTTTTATTTTTTTGTGATTTAAGAAGAAGAGCCTGATATTTTCCTTCAGAAACTTTTATATAACCCCACGTATTGCTCAAAAATGTGTTTTTAACTGCGGGTGTTAATTCTTTTCCGTTTACTTCCGCTTTTGTTTTCCAGTCTAACTTAAAAAGCTGAATTTCTGCAAAGGTTTTAAAATCTTTCTTAAACTTTTGGAATTCTTCTTCTGACACGTTATCTTTTTTGACTATCCACTCAGTTCCTGTTAAATCAAAAGATTTATCAGAGTACAAAACTCCCCCTTTGCCAAGAGTGGCGCTTCCTGATGCGAGTTTAGTAAATGTATACCCCATATAAGAAGATGGCAGATTTAATTTATCTACATATAAAAAGGGGTCCGGAGTTGGCGTTGGAATTAGATTAGCTGTTGTTTTTGAAATTTCTTTATTTTCAAATAAGTTTGTTTGTTTATAAAATATGCCAAAGACTGCAGTAAGTATTATTAAAAAAGTGAGGATTGAAATTGTTTTGTATTTTTTAATTACTTCCATAATGCGTAAGCCACGTTAGGCGTGGTGGACCCTGCAAGATTCGAACTTGCGACATCTGCAATGTGAATGCAGCGCTCTACCACTGAGCTAAGGATCCAGATATTCAGATTAAATCTTAGCAT
>JBBUCX010000032.1:0-1418 GCA_038057595.1 Patescibacteria group bacterium | reverse complement strand
AGCCCGGATGGAATCGAACCATCGACCTTTCGGATGTGAACCGAACGTTCTACCGCTGAACCACGGGCTCTTTTTGGCGGGCAGGTCTACCGCTGACCCCGATTTAATCGGGGCTGAGCTAAGGATCCAGATATTCAGATTAAATCTTAGCATAAATTACGCTCATTGACAAAGCAGACTGACTTTTGGGAAAATTGAGTATTGATGAATATTTTAAGAAAAATTTATTATTTTCTCCTTGATACTGTTCAGACATTTTTAATAGCGGCGGCTGTTTTTTTAGTAATTTATATTGTCTTGTTCAGACCGTTTGAAGTTAAAGGAGAATCTATGTACCCAAACTTTCATGATAATGAATACGTACTGACAAACTTAATAGGTTTTGAGGATTTAGGTTTTTATCATGCACAGTTTGGGAGTTTAAAAACTGGCGATGTAATTGTCTTTAAAGCACCAACAGACGCTGAAAAAGATTATATTAAAAGGGTTATCGGCGTTCCCGGAGATACAGTATCTTTAAGAAACGGAAAAATATTCATAAACGGCAGTGAACTTAACGAAACTGCCTATTTAAAACCGGATGTAAAAACATATCCCGGTAATTTTTTAACTGCCGATAAAGAGGTTATAGTACCGGAAAATGAATATTTTGTTTTAGGTGACAACAGACTAAACAGTTCTGATTCAAGAGAATGGGGTTTTGTTAAAAAAACCGGAGTAATAGGAAAATCAGTTTTTGTTTATTGGCCAATAGCAAGAATGGGACTAATCAAAAATCCTTACTAGGAAACGTTTTCTTTACTTAAAAGCTCGTATAATTCTTTTACTTTAGGACCGGTAACATCTACATCCCCTTTTATAACAATCGAAATTTTTGCCTGAGTTCTTGATTGGGAAATTGCAACTTTATTGAATGAGAGTTTTTCTTCAAGTTTTTTTGCCATTTCATCAAGTTCCGGCACCCACAATTTATGAACTTTATTTCTTGTTTGCTTTGTTTCGATTTGGCCTTTTTCCTGCCTTGCAAATTCTTCTGTTTCTCTGACAGTGCTGTTTTCCTTGAGAATTTTTTTAAAAAGTTCCAGCATTAACTTTTGATCACCTAAGGAAATTAAAGGCCTAACATGTCCTTCTGTTATTACGCCCGCAACCAACGCATCTTTAATAGCATCGGGAAGAGATAAAAGTCTTATTGTATTTGATATTGTCGGAGCGCTTTTTCCTACCTTTCTTGCGACTTCATTTGTACCCAAGCCAAATTCGTCAATTAACCTTCTATAGGCTTGGGCTCTTTCAATTGGGTTTAAGTCTTCTCTTTGAACGTTTTCTACAATTGACATTTCAAGCATTCCCTGGGGCGTTGTTTCTCTTATTACAACCGGTACTTTTTCAAGCCCTAATATTTTGGAAGCTCTCCA
>JBBUCX010000031.1:0-4523 GCA_038057595.1 Patescibacteria group bacterium | reverse complement strand
ACTCCCATACGGGGTACAAATTAATCAACCGCAGCCGGAGGATTTGTGTGAAGAACAGGACGCTGTTGAAACTCCGATTTTGAAGTTTTAGGAAGCGGTTTTGTTAATGCGTCTTCCAATACTTCGTCCATATGAGATACAAAAATAAAGTTTAGGTCCTTTAGAACTTCTTTTGGAACGTCTTCCAAGTCTTTTTTATTTTCTTTTGGAATTATTACCGTTTTGAGCCCCGCTCTGTGGGCCGCTATGACTTTTTCTTTAAGACCGCCAATTTCCAAGACTCTTCCTCTCAAAGTTACCTCCCCTGTCATTCCGACTTTTCTATTTACGGGAATTTTGGTTAAGGCTGATGCTATTGCTGTTGTTATTGCGATTCCCGCAGACGGCCCGTCTTTTGGAACTGCTCCCTCCGGAACATGAACATGTACATCCAGTTTTTGATAAAACTTTTCATCAAGTCCTATTGCTTTTGCTCTTGCTCTTATGTAAGAAAGCGCCGCCTGACAGCTTTCTTTCATTACCTCTCCCAATTGTCCTGTTAAAATAAGATTTCCTTTTCCGGGCATTAATGCAACTTCTATAAATAGAATGTCGCCGCCTGCTTCTGTCCAGGCAAGACCTGTTGACATGCCTACTTCGTCTTTTTTCTCAATTAAAGTTGAACTAATTTTAATAGGACCTAAGAATTTCGTGACTGTTTTTTCCGTTACAACAACCTTTACTTTTTTCCCTTCTGCAACTTGTTTTGCGACTTTTCTAAGTATTGCCGCAATTTGCCTTTCAAGCGTTCTTACACCTGCTTCTCTTGTATAGTGGTCAATAATAAACTTAATTGCCTTATCTGTAATTTCAACCCTAGATTCTGAAAGCCCATGAGCTTCCATTTGTTTTTTCAAAAGAAAGTTTTTGACAATTCTGAATTTTTCATCCTGGGTATATCCCGCAAACTGGATTACTTCAAGCCTGTCTCTTAAAGCCGGAGGAATTGTATCTAAAACATTTGCGGTTGTTATAAACATAACGTCGGATAAATCAAACGCAACTTCCAAATAGTGATCGGAAAACATATTGTTTTGCTCCGGATCTAAAGCTTCCAAAAGCGCTGAAGAGGGGTCGCCTCGAAAATCTGTGCCGACTTTATCGATTTCATCGAGCATAAATACCGGGTTTTTTGTCCCTGCGTCTTTAATTCCCTGAATTATCCTGCCGGGCAGCGCTCCGACATAGGTTCTTCTATGTCCCCTTATTTCCGCTTCGTCTCTTATGCCTCCCAAAGAAACTTTTATGAATTTTCTGCTTAAAGCCCTTGCGATTGATTTTCCAATCGAAGTTTTACCAACCCCGGGCGGTCCCACAAAACAAAGTATCGGGCCCTTCATTTTTCCCGAAAGTTTGTGAACTGCTAAATATTCCGTTATTCTTTCCTTTACTTTTTCCAAACCGTAATGGTCCTCATTTAAAATCTTTTCGGCAAGTTTTATGTCAAGATTATTTTTGCTTTCCACTCCCCATGGAAGACTTAAAATCCAATCTAAATAGTTTCTGACATAACCTGCTTCAGGGTTAAATTGATTCATTTGGGCAAGTTTTTTAATTTCTTTCTCTGCTTTTTCCTCTACGTCTTGGGGCATTTTTGCTTTTTTAAGCTTATCGTAAAGTTCTTTTATTTCGCTGTCTTCTTCAGATTCACCAAGCTCTTTTTCAATTGTTTTAAGTCTTTCCCTTAACATTACTTCCCTTGCTCCTTTTTCAAACCTCTCTTGCGTTTTTGAAGATATTTTTTTCTCAAGTTCTAAAACTTTAATTTCTTTTGCCAAAAAATCTATTACTTTTTCCAGTCTCTTTTTAACATTTAACTCTTCGAGGAGAGTTTGTTTTTCAGAAGGCTTTACATCCAAAACAGAAGCAACTAAATCAGTAAGGCTTGAAGGGGTGTTTTCGCTCATTACATTCATAAAAACCAGGAAATCAACAAATTTTCCAAGGTTTATTGCTCTTTTAAATTCATTAATTAAATGGTTTGTTAAAGCTTTTACCTCCGGCGTATCGACAAAAACATCTTCAACTTCGGCAACTCTTGCCATAAGAAAAGGAGAATCTTCTATAAACTCTAAAATGGCAATTCTTGATAAGCCTTTAACCTGAGCGTTTATTTCTCCATCGCTTTTAATCATGCGTTCTATATGAGATAATGTGGCAACGTTATACAAATCTTGGGCGGTAGGCTCATTTAATTTAGAGTTTTTCTGAAGAACAAAACCGACAATTCTTTCTTTGCTAAAAGAAGATTCCAAAGCTGCCAAGCTTTTTGGCCTTCCAAAAGTTAAAACAGAATCTGTATTTGGGAAAATTATACCGTCTCTTATTGGAATTATCGGAATTATTTTTTCCATATTTAGTATCAAGTATTAGCACTCTATCATAAGCTTTGCTAGGTGTCAAGAGCCTTGATTTCTATGGGGTTGACCCCGATTAAATCGGGGTTGACACTTACTGTAAAGCGGAATTACAATTAAATTACTATGATTTATTTAAGTGAATTGTTAAACAAAAAAGTTTACTTTGAGAAAAAAGTTTATGGAGAAATGGTTGATTTTGCCGTACTTGCAAGCTCTGTTAATCCTTCTGTTTCAAAAATAGTCATAAAAAAAAAGAGCAAAAAAATTACAATCTCCCCTTCTTTTATTTCAATTAAGAAATTCGGAGCAATTCTTACCTCCGAAAAAGCGCCTGAACTCCCTTTCGACGAAAAGGAGTTTTTTTTAAACGAAGATTTGCTGGATAAGCAGGTAATTGACGTTGACGAGAAAAAACTCGTTAGAGTAAACGACGTGTTGTTTGAAGGGAATGGTGAATTAAAAGTAATTGGTATAGATATCGGCTTTAGTGGGATTTTAAGAAGGCTTGGAGTAGGAAGATTTATAAATACCGCGCCCAAGATTTTACCATGGCAAATGATTGAAGCATTTGATTACCAAACCGGTAACGTAAAACTAAGCCTTTCCCAAAACAAACTTAACTCCATGCACCCTAGTGAAATAGCAGATATATTAGAAGAGTTAGGAAGTAAGGAAAGAAAAGGTATTGTAGAAAGTCTGGAGGCAGAAAAGGCGGCAAAAGCAATTGAAGAAGCAGATTTTAGAACCCAGGAAGCAATACTTGAAGAACTTCCCTCAAGTGTTCTTAAAAAAATCGTTGACAAAATGCACGTTGCCGATATTGCCGAACTTTTTTATAAACTAAATCCTTTAAGAATTAGAGAAATATTAAAATTAATGGGAACTGAAAGAGCGCAAAAAGTAGAACGGCTTATAGATTTTGGAAATGATAAGGCAGGAGGCACAATGCGTACAGGTTTTGTAAGCTTTGACGGGAACATTACTATAAAAGAAGCTTACAATAACCTCTATAAAAATACCCCAAAACCGGAAGCAATAGTTGTCACAAACGGAAATCAAAAGCTTATTGGAATAGTATATGTAAAAGATATTTTAGATATTGATTCATTAGCTTTATTAAAAGATGTAGTGACTGAACGGAAATTTGTCTATCCGGAAACCGACTTTAACCTGGTTATAAAACTTTTCGGAAGATATAATTTAAGACTTCTTCCTGTTATTGATAAAGAAAAAAAGCCAATCGGAGTAATAACTGCCGGTATTGTTCTTTCTAAAATAGAGGAAAAAACAAGAGAAGATGAAACTTATTACAGTAATTAAAAAAAGATTTTTGTTTTTGGTTCCTGTATTGGCAATTTTGGGACCAGGGATTATCGCAGGAAGCGCGGACAATGACGCAGGCGGAATTACAAACTACTCTATTGCCGGAGCTTCTTTTGGCTATTCGCTATTGTGGGTTTTGCTTCTGACTACTTTCTCTCTTGCTTTAACCCAGGAAATCGGGGCAAGAATGGGTCTTGTTACGGGAAAAGGATTGGGGTCTTTAATAAGGGAGAAATTCGGCATTAAATGGACAGCTTTTGTCATGGTTATCCTTTTTGCCGCAAATATGGGAACAATTGCCGCAAACTTTGCCGGAATCGCAGCCTCTATGGAAATATTTAATATGCCAAGATTAATTTCTGTTCCCATTGCCGCTATTTTAATTTTTTTGGTAGTAACAAAAGGGAATTTTAAAAAACTTGAAAGAATATTTTTACTTATTTCATTTTTTTATCTTGCCTATGTTTTATCCGCCATAAACGTAAAACCCGATTGGATAGCTGCTTCTAAGAGCTTGGTTACGCCAACTTTAAACCTTAGCACTTCTTATCTTCTGGCAATGATGGCAATAATCGGGACAACCATTACCCCATGGGGACAATTTTTTATACAGGCCTATGTTGTTGATAAAAAACTTACCAAAGATGATTTAAAAATAGAAAGAGGAGATGTTTTTTTTGGCAGTTTCCTAACAAACTTTATTGCCTTTTTTATTGTTGTCGCAACAGCCGGAACGCTGTATGCCCAAGGCATTCATATAACCGATGCCAAAGATGCCGCGCTTGCTTTAAAACCATTGGC
>JBBUCX010000030.1:0-2359 GCA_038057595.1 Patescibacteria group bacterium | reverse complement strand
TGTCGGGGAAAGAGGGCTCGAACCTCCGACCTCACGGTCCCAAACCGCGCGCTCTACCAACTGAGCTATTCCCCGGTGCCGCGGGAGAGAGTCGAACTCACACGCCATTGCTGACAAAGGCTCTTAAGGCCTTCGTGTCTGCCATTCCACCACCGCGGCTCGTCTAGACTCGACCTCGACAAGTCGAGGACAGGAGTCGAGACTGACGTAAATACAATTTTACTCTAGTAACGCTTATTATTCAACAGTTTAATTCTTGAGCAAAGATAAAAGGTTTAGTATAATGTTGAATGAAGCGGGATTAGTTGAACGGCTCAACATTTGCTTTCCAAGCAAAAAAAACGGGTTCGACTCCCGTATCCCGCTCAAAACATGGAATTTGTATATATTCTTCTTATTATCTTAGGGCTTTCTCTTTTTGAGATTATTACAAGCATTGATAATGCTGTTATTAATGCTGAGGTACTTTCCACAATGTCCAAAAAAGCCAGACGCTGGTTTTTGTTATGGGGTTTTTTATTCGCAGTTATTATAGTAAGAGGAGTACTTCCTTTGCTTTTGGTTTGGTTTGCAAATCCCTCTTTGGGTCTTGTCGGCGCGTTTACGGCAACGTTAACAGGAGGTGAGGACGTTGCAAAAGCAATCGAAGAATCATCAAAACCCCTGCTTATGGGAGGCGGAGTTTTTTTAATATTTTTATTTTTTAACTGGCTTTTTTTAGAACCCAAAAATTATGGCTTAAGGGGAGAAAAATTTTTTCATGAGCAGGGAGCCTGGTTTTTTGCGATTGTATCAGTACTGCTTGCCATAATAGTCTGGTATGCGTTAAAACTAGGGGAAATAGTAGCATTTGGCGCAGTTTTGGGGTCAACCTCATTTTTTATAGTTCACGGATTTAGAGAATACGCTAAGAAGCAGGAGAAAAAATTGGTTTCCGGTAATATGTCTGATATTTCCAAAATTGCATACTTAGAAGTTTTAGATTCAACCTTTTCTATAGACGGGGTAATAGGCGCTTTTGCCTTTACATTTTCGGTTCCGTTAATTTTACTTGGAAACGGGTTAGGCGCTTTGGTTTTAAGAAAACTGACTGTTAGCAATATCGACAGAATAAAAAAATACGCATATTTAAAAAACGGGGCTATGTATTCTGTATTAATACTAGGTCTTATTATGGTTCTTGACGCTTTTGGCTTTCATATTCCTCCTTGGGCTTCTCCAATTGCAACTTTTGCAATAGTAGCTTACTTTTTCTATAAATCCAAAATAAATTTAAAAGAAGTAAGTATCGTACTTGAAGAAGGAAAATAAATTTATAAAAGGGTGGTTAAAATCTTGAATGTCTGCCAGAATCCAAAAACAGCTATTCCTATAAAAGAAAGTCCGCCCCCGATTAAAACCAATGGGTGTTTTACAAATACAATGGTTTTTTTAGGAAAAGCAAAAAGCCCTATTGTTAAAAGCGTGTGTCCCAAAAGTATCCCTAATGTAAAGCCAAATACGTTAATGTAGGCAAACAAAGGTATATAAGCTGAAAAATCGTTAAAACCTAAGATAAAAGGAATCGTGAAGGAAAAAATAACTAGGTTTGCAAATGAAAGCTTTTTTGTTTTTGTTAAGTCCAAATCTCTTACAAAGAATTTAAGAATAGGTCTAAAAATTCTGTTTACAAAATCAAGCTGGTTTTGAAGAAGCGACACGGGCTTTCTGATATTAATTTTTATAAAACTTTTTCTTTGCTTTAAAAATTCTTCGAAACTTTCTTCAGCGAGGCGAAGCAGTATTGCGGATGACACAAATATAAAGACTATAACTAATATTCTAAACTCTTTCGCCAAAGTCCAAATAACAAGAATGGAAAACGTACCAAACGCATTTCCTATTGCAGTACCAAGTCCAATAGCAATTCTTTTCTTCCAGCCTGGGTTAGTATGCATTAGATTTCCCATAAGTATTGCAAAATCAATTGCCGTTTTTAAGTAAATTGCAATACCAATTAAAACTTCTCTTCTTCTAAAATCTAATATTATCGGGTAGTTAAGGGGTAAAGACGATAAAAAGAGCAGTATTCCATATAAAACCGTAGAAAGCACCAGGAACGTAACAATTGCAAAAAACAGAGGAACAATTTTTCTGATAAATACTTTTTTCATTTGGATAAATTTTTTTTGATTATACTATATAATACAAGTGTTTTGTTTTACCTTCAATATTTGATAAAATAGGACAGTAGCTTGTGGCGTATAGCTCGTAGCATATAGTTTAACTACCATTTGCCACGTGCCATTAGCCATTAGCTAAATTGGCCCGGTAGCTCAACGGATAGAGCGAGTGCGTTCTAAGCACCAGGTTGGGGGTT
>JBBUCX010000029.1:0-4349 GCA_038057595.1 Patescibacteria group bacterium | reverse complement strand
GGTATCAGTTTGTTTTGCCATAAATTTTATTTGGTCGGGTTCTGAAATCTGACCAACTCTCAAAGCGTCTTTTGATCTTAAGGTCTTGTCGGCGTCATAATATTCATCACCGCTTCCCCTCGTTCTATGCGCTTCTATTTCTTTTGCAATCAAATAGTCAAATGCTCCCTGCCATACGGCTAATGCGAATTTACGCCTGTCCTCTTCTCTATCACTACCTGCCGCCGATATGTTAACATTTAATTTTTCTCCGCTTCTTTCATCTAGAACACTAATTACGTCTGTTTCTTTATCGTTTAATTTTCTTCTTTCTATCTCGTGCTGTATGTATACCAATGCCTCTGCTCCAAACATATTCTCAAGTCTTGACATTTCTTTTGGTCTAAGAAATGTTTCAGGATCTGCCCTTCTGTCTTTTCTGTTTCCTTTTTCATCTAAGACATACCAATCCTCATCTAATACTTCTCTTTTACCGTCGCTGTCTTCTTTAGTAACTAATCTTCCGTTATTTCTAACTTCTACTCTTTCCCATTCAACATTTCTTTCCGCGTAATTTATTTCTCCCCAGGTGCTTAACAAATACCTAAAATCGTGTTCTATTCCTCCTTTTATTTCATTAATTTTATCCCAATTAACTATCGGGTTTTGGTGCGTATCATAACCCGTTACTATTGTCGCAAGCGCAAGTTCCTTTTTATACATTATCCATTCATAAATCTTAGAGCCTGTTACCAAATGATTTACAAGAAAACCCTGCTGAACAGCTTGTTTAAACTCAATCGGGTCCTTTACTTTTTTCTTTTCTGCTTTTTTTGGCTTATATTCACCAACGTCTATTACCTGACCGTTTCCGTCTTTAAATATTACTTTGGTTTCTATTTTTTCTTTTCCGCCTTCGGTTCTGTTTTCGTGGAGAACTTCGTGCGTTTTGGCTTGAACTCCGGTTATTCTTTCACCGGTTTTAGGATCAACAAATATAATTAAACCGTTTTCATCTCTTTCGTAGTCAACATCATTTTTAAGCGGGTTTCCTTTTATATCAATTGTACTTCCTGTACCTCCCTGAATGATTTCGCGTAAGCTTCGTCTTCTGATATCTCTTACGCCTTCAAACATGTTTAACCCTATCCTTTTAAACCCCTCCATATTAAACTTGCTTCCGTATGGAGCATTTCTGTTAGGAGATTTTTCTCTCTTTCTTTTATCAAGAAAGTTTTGAGCTCTTGTCCACCAGTCGAATGCAACAGAATCCGTATCGTTTCTAGCCGCTATTCCGTAAATATGTGTCATTGAATAAGCCATAAGCTCTGCAATTTGCGCTTCTCTATAGGAAATTCCGTTTCTTTCCATTATTGAAAGAATTATTCTTTCTCTTATTTCATTTTGCTGTCTTTGGTCAGGAGCCGGAGTTAAGAAAATATTTACATATCTCATATAATCCGGATGTGGTTGTCCATTTGGATCCAGTTTGTACAAAGTGTCTCCATATTCGTCCTTTAGTACTTTTTCGTGTTCGTCTCTTTCTTCTACGTACTTTCCGTTTTTATCTACTGCAAAAAATTTTAAGGAACCGTCTTTATTAAACCATTGGTTTTTTCTTTTATCCGGATGTTTGGTATCGGTGACATCAGCAGCTGTCTCATTTGAACCCTCCTCGGGCTTGCCGCTTGATGCATTCCATTTTTCATACGTATATTTAAAAAGCGGTGAATCGGAGCCAAATATCTTTACTAATTGTTCATAGCTATGAATATTAATATACGCAGCCAAAGCCTCTCTTGTAGCATCTCCCATTAAAAAATTTCCCTCAATCTTTTTCTTAAGTTCCCCTTTATCTGTAACACCTTGATCCAAGTCATAAATTGACTTACCGTGCATAGAAGGCTGTGAAAATATCGTTTCCATAAAATTACTTCTTGTTAGAGGATTTGTAAAAAGGGCCTCTGCCAAGGCATTAAGCATTTTTTCTCTTTCGCCTCTGCTTTGTAAAACATATGAAACAGCCGGATTTCTTTGCAGCTGAAGAAGAAACACTTCCATAAGCATCTGGGTTTTAAGCGCTTTGTATTCTTCATTTTCAACATAACCTGTTACATTTCCATCCCTTACTTCCTTTAAGTAATAACTGTCTGTAAAAGTTATTTCGTAAAAACTGATTGTTGAGCCAATTCCCTCGGATTTTACATTTGTTGCAATGTCCGAAAAAAAGTTAACAGGAGCGGTTGGATTATTAAGATGAACTAAAAAATAATTATTTCTCGCCCAGTCAAGAAAATTTACCGTATTTACAGTTCCGTCTTCCTTAATTAAAGATTTTTCATGTCCTTTCCTGTATTCGGGCGTAGCCCTATGCATCACAAGCTGCGCAAGTTCTTCAAGCGATTGGGGAACATAAATCGGCTCTTTGTTTCTTTGCCTTTCCGCAATGTTTCTTTGCGTTTCCTTTTTAAGTTCTTCGAGGTTAAACATAATATCTACAATTTTTTGGGGGTTAAGGTCTTTAATACCTTCTTTTTCCAATATCCTTTTTACCTCCGGATCATTCAGTCCTTCTACTGCTGAATCGGTGTATTGCCTTGCCTGAATTTCTCTTGCTATCTCATTATCTATTATTCTTTTTATTAGTTCGGGGTTTTCTCTGGAAGAATCAGAAGTGTCGGGTGTTGCTTCAGGCGGTGTTCCAGACGGTTCTGCTCCTTCCGGTTTTTTTGGTTCTTCTGGTCCATGCGGCTGTTCCGGTCCGCCGTTTGTTCCGTCTGGCATAAATAAATCTCCTTCTCTTTCCAGATTAGAAGAATTAGGCTGAACTGTCAACTCCGATTCAATCGGAGTCAATTCATTTTGGCTGTTGTTTTTTCCAGTTCTATCTTGTTCTGTCATGTGGGCAGTTTATCGTGAGCGGAACAAAACTGCTTGACGTTAACCTTACATAATCTTTACAGATTAGACGATAGATGGTTGAAGACAGAAGATAGATATTTGAGAATAGAAGTTAGATGATAGAATAAAAATATGATTAGAAGTTTTAAAGATCTGGAAGTCTATAAAGAAGCGTATGAATTAGCCATTATTGTAAATAAAAAAGTGAATAAATTGCCGTTATTTGAAAAGAACGATTTAGGATCGCAATTACGAAGAGCTTCAAAATCTGTCCCGTCAAACATTGCCGAAGGTTGGGCAAAAAGAAGATTTGAAAAACAATTTAAAGTACATCTTGACAGCGCAATTGGCTCCTCAAACGAAATGGAAGTGCACATAAGCATGGCAAGAGATTTAGGCTTTTGGAATAAGGATTTTTGCGATGAACTTATTAAAAGATATCTTTTTCTTGGAGGAAAGCTGACAAATCTTCGAAACAATTGGAAAACATATTAATCCAGCCTCTATCTTCTATCTTCAAATATCTACCCTCTATGCTCCATTTTCTATCGTCTGGTATATAATACATTTATGGTACTTGAGCATTTCGAATCTCTTTATCCCGACACTACCCGTTTTGATGAAATCAAAAAAATTCTTTCCTTTGTCAAAGAAGGCAACTCCTGCCAAGTCGTATCCGCCGCCGGAGTCGGACGCTCCAACCTTTTAGGGCTTTTATCCTACAACCGGAATGTGAGAATTAAACACTTGGGAGAAACTCAAAAAAATTTCCACTTTGTGCTTTTAAATTTTTCCGAAATCAGAAAAAGACCGCTTGCTGACGCGACTAAATTTATTTTTTTGGGAATACTTGATTCTTTAAGAGAAAGGGGCATGAAAAAAGATTATGAATATATTAATCAGATTTTTAAAGAAAGCGTTGAGTTTAACGACGAATTAGTGCAATTTAGCGGGCTTAAAAAAACCATTGATTATTTTGCCCTTGAAAAAAATCTTAGTTTAATTCTTTTGTTTGACAGGTTCGAAGAATATGTGCCGATGTTAACAAGCGAATTTTTTGCAAATTTAAGGGTGCTTCGAAACAGGGCAAAATATCATTTTTCCGTTGTTTTTTCGCTTAATAGGCCTTTGGAAGATTTAATTGAACCGTCTCTTTTTGCTGATTTTTTTGAATATGTTGCGGGAAGAATTATTTATTTACCAATAGAAGATAAAACGGGCTTGGATTTTAGAATTTTACATTTAGAAAAAGTTAGCGGCAAAAAAATTGATAAAAAGCTTGTTGAACATGCGCTTACGCTTACTAAGGGACACGGAAGGCTGACAATTCTTACTTTAGAAACAATATTAGCTTTGGAGAAAAAAATTCCTGAAGACAACAAACAATTATTAGATTATTTTTTTACTCAAAGACCAATTAGGAGTGCGCTTTTTGCTATCTGGAATTCGCTTATTCCCTCTGAACAGCA
>JBBUCX010000028.1:0-3040 GCA_038057595.1 Patescibacteria group bacterium | reverse complement strand
CGTTAATTATCATTACTCTTAGTTTACTTCAATGCAAGTTGCCGAAGAAACATGGTCATTTGCGTTTGAAAATCTCATAAGTATTACTCCCTGTGTGGCTCTTGAGAGTCTTGGGATTGAGTTTATTTCAAGTTTAACAATTTGTCCTTTTTGCGAAGTTATGATTACTTCTACGGCATTTTTAGGAATAATTTGCGAAGATGTAACTTTGCCCGTTTTAGCGGTTACTTCGGCAACTTTTACTCCCTGTCCTCCCCTCCCCTGGGTTTTAAACTGGTCAACAGCGGTTTTTTTACCCAAACCGTTTTCCATAATTGTAAAAACATCAAGTTTTTCCGCCTTTCCTACAACATCCATTTGGATAACCCTGTCGTCTTTGCCAATTAATATTCCCCTTACTCCTCTTGTGTTTCTTCCCATCGGTCTTGCCGATTTTTCAGAAAATCTTATGGACTTTCCGTTTCTTGTCACTATTAAAATGTCGTCATCGCCTCTTGTAAGTTTGCTCCAGACGAGTTCGTCGTTTTTATCAAGTTTTATAGCTAAAATTCCGCTTTTTCTGATATTTTCAAATTCTTTTAAAGACGATTTTTTAACTGTTCCGTTTTTAGTTGTTAAGAATACGTATTTTGCCTCACTCCCTTTTCGGTAGTTTATAAAGCTTTCTACTTTTTCCCCTGCTTCAATATTTAAAAGGTTTACAATTGCAGTGCCTTTACTGGTTCTTGAACTTTCGTTTATTTCGTAAGCTTTTATCTGGTAAACTTTTCCTTTATTGGTAAAAAATAATAAGTTATCATGGGTTTCAATATATTTTATATCGGCAATAGTATCTTCGTCCTTAGTTGTCATGCCTTTAATTCCTTTTCCGCCTCTTTGCTGCGTTTTAAAACTTACCAAGCTTTGTCTTTTAATATAACCCGTGTCTGTTAAGGTAACAACAGTTGGTTCGTTTGGAATTAAATCTTCGTCGCTAAACTCCCCGACTTTGCTTTTGAATACTTTTGTTCTTCTTTCGTCTTTGTATTTTTCTTTTAATTTCGTAAGCTCCCCTTTTATAACGGTTAAAATTTTTGCCGGGTGCGCTAATAAATCTTCCAAGTATTCAATTGTTTCTTTAACCATTTGATATTCTTCTTCGATTTTTTGTCTTTCCAAAGCCGCCAGTCTTCGAAGTTGCATATCCAAAATTGCAGTTGCCTGAAGTTCTGAAAGCTTAAACCTCATCATTAAATTCTGTTTTGCTAAGTCCTGATCTTTCGATTCTCTTATTGTTTTAATAACCGCATCAATATTTTCAACCGCGATTTTAAGCCCTTCTAAAATATGAAGCCTTGCTTTTGCCTGTTTTAATTCAAATTCGCTTCTTCTTTTTACAACTTGGTACCTATGTTTTAAAAACTCTTCTAAAATTGTTTTTAAGTTAAGAGTTTGGGGTGTTCCGTCAACCAAAGCAACCACATTTGCCGGAAAACTTGTCTGAAGACTCGTGTGTTTAAACAAATTATTTAATACTTTTTTTGGCGCCGCGTCTCTTTTTAACTCAACTACAACTCTTACTCCGTGCCTGTCTGATTCGTCCCTTAAATCGGAAATGCCGTCGATTTTTTTGTCTTTGGCAAGCTCTGCGATACGGGCAACCAAAAGTGCTTTGTTAACCTGGTATGGAAGTTCGGTAATAATAATTGCGCTTTTTCCCTGCCCGATTTCTTCGATTTCCGCTTTTCCCCTTATTAATACTTTTCCCCTACCTGTTGTGTAAACATTTTTTATTTCGTTCCAGTCGTAAATTGCGCCTGCTGTTGGGAAATCAGGTCCTTTAATAAACTCTAAAAGCTCATCGACTGTTACTTCGGAGGTAAGAGAAAAGGGTTCAAGGGTGATTTTTGCTTTTTCAATTATATAAGCAGTAGCGTCAACAACTTCTGCTAAATTATGCGGAGGAATTTTGGTTGCCATACCAACGGCTATTCCTTCGGTTCCCATTAATAATAAATTCGGAAGAAGGCTTGGTAAAAATATCGGTTCTTTTAAAGTTGAGTCAAAATTAGGAAGGTAATCAACAGTTTCTTTTTCCATATCAAGCATCATTTCTGCTGTGATAGCAGCCATTCTTGCTTCGGTATAACGCATGGCAGCAGGGGGATCTCCGTCCATACTTCCAAAGTTTCCCTGTCCGTCAATAAGCGGATAGCGCATAGAAAAGTCCTGGGCTAAACGAACGAGTGAGTCATAAATCGGAACGTCCCCGTGCGGATGGTATTTTCCCATTACTTCTCCGACAATTTTTGCGGATTTTGAATACTTTGCGCTATGCGTTAAGTTCATTTCGTGCATGGCAAAAAGAATTCTTCTGTGAACCGGTTTTAATCCGTCTCTTACATCCGGCAGAGCTCTTTGTACAATAACAGACATCGCGTAATCTAAGTACGCGCGTTTCATTTCAACTGATATTCCTGTTTGTTGTAATTTACCGATATGAGCCATACAAATTTTTTGACGATGGAATATAGAAAATGGAAAATAGTAGTTTGAAAATGGAAAATAGAAGTTAGATCTATCTTCAATCTTCTATCCTCAAAAATCTACAATCTATCCTCTATCATCTATCGTCAGTTTAAATTAAAAAGGATGCTATTAATAGCGCAACGATATTCAAAACCTTAATCATTGGGTTAATCGCAGGGCCTGCAGTGTCTTTGTAAGGGTCGCCGACCGTATCTCCCGTAACTGCTGCCTGATGCGCAAAGCTGCCTTTGCCGCCAAGATTTCCTTCTTCAATATATTTTTTAGTATTATCCCAGGCTGCTCCGCCTGTTGTCATAGAAATTCCAAGGAAAAGTCCGGTGACAATACTTCCAACGAGCATTCCGCCTAAAGCTTTTGGACCTAAGCCAAAACCGACAACAATTGGGGCTAAAACCGTAATCATTGTTGGTAAAATCATTTCCTTAATTGCGGCTTTGGTTACAATGTCAACGGCTTTTGCATACTCGGGCTTTGCTTTTCCCTCCATTAAGCCCTTGATTTCTTTAAATTG
>JBBUCX010000027.1:7448-11748 GCA_038057595.1 Patescibacteria group bacterium | reverse complement strand
CTGTAAGGGGAAACGCAGGAGCATTTAGAGGGGAAATAAAAGATAATCTTTACGAAGTAATAAGTTTAAATCTTAAAACTTTTAAAACTGTTAAAAGAAATAATAAAGATTGTGAGCTTTCTTACAGAAACAGTGTTTTCAAAAATAAAGCAGCCGATGAAATAATTATTTCTGTAAGTTTTAAATTAATTAAAGGAGAAAAGCAAGAAATAAAAAATAAAACTCAAGAAAAAATTGAATACCGCAGGGCCAAACATCCGCTTGAGTATCCAAATATCGGCAGCATTTTTAAAAATGTGCCAATTGAAAAATTTTTAGATACACAAATGAAAGATTTATCACAATATATTAAAAATGATCCGTTTCCGCTTGTCCCAACGGCAAAGCTAATTTTTTTAACAGGGTTAAAAGGCGAAAGAGTAGGGGATGTAATGGTTTCAACTAAACATACTAATTTTATTGTAAATATGGGAGATGGCAAAGCAACCGAAGTAAAAAGACTGATTGGTTTTATTAAAGACAGGGTAAGAGAAGAATTTAGCATAGAGCTTGAAGAAGAAATAATGTATATAGGGTCCGCCTAAGCTTGCCCCGATTAAATCGGGGAGCGCTTTAGCGGCGGATGGAGGTGATTTGAATGGATAAGAAAAATCAGGAAATTTCAGTTGATATTAATCCGGAAACAACACCGATTTTTTATACGGATAGTATTTCGTTAACAGCTAACGAAGACGGTTTGGTTTTGGACGTAATGCAGAGAATTGGAAATACTAATAAGGCAAGGGTGGTATCAAGAATAGGAATGAGCAGAAGCCACGGAAAAAAATTTGCAACCGAACTTTCTAAGCTTTTGGCAATAACAGAAGGACAGGGAAAAACAAGGGAGAAGAATTAGTTATCTTTGTAGCCTGAAAAGTAATCAAATTTCTGTTTGTCTTTTTTAACACCTAAATTATTTAAAAAAGCTTCTGTTTTTGCAACCATAATGCTTGCTCCTGACACATAAAAATCGTATTTGGAAAGCTCTTTTTTTAAATTTTCAAGAATATAATCTTGTGTATCCTCAAGGTTTTTAAGATGTTTTAATTTAAATTCAGATTGTTCTTTAGCTATTTCTTCTAAATCTTTTTTAAAAGCAATATCTTTAGTTTTGTTTATGTATAAAAGTAATGCATTGATTTTCCTTTTTTCGTAAATTAATTGTTTGAGAATTGGAATAAAAGCTGATATTCCAACACCTTTTGCAATAAAGACATATTTTTTATTTAAATCTTCAATAACAAAATCTCCGTCAGGGCCTTTTGCTTCTATTGTTTGTCCTAAAGATAAATTATCCAAAGCCTTTTTAAAAGAACTTGCTTTATTTATTATTTTTGTGGTAATTGAAGGATTTTTTTCAAACGGGGGAGAAGATATTGTAAAAAATCTCATTTTTCCTCTTATGTCGGGATTTTCGTGGGGGAGAGAGTATATAAGATATTGTCCCGGGGTCCATTTAATTTTTTTTTCAGGTTCAAAAATAAATGTAATAATATCTTTTGTTTCACTTCGTTTTTCAATTAATGTTAATTTCATAAGGAGTAATATAACAGAATTGACCTGTAAGATAAATATCACCCTGTCAAATCCGGCAAGCTGGTGTAAAGTTTTAATCTTTACAATTTGACAGGGTAAATAGTATAAATAGTTAATGGGAAATATTTTTTTAGACCTAACGCTAATTATTAGCATTGCGGCTTTTTTGTCTTTAATATTTAGATTTTTCAAGCAGCCTGAAATTCTGGCTTACATTTTAACCGGAATTTTAATTGCCTCTTTTAATTTTTTTACTGCGTCAAGTGAGGATATTTTACACTCTCTTTCCCAAGTCGGCGTAACGCTTTTGCTTTTTATGGTTGGGCTTGAGATAAGGGTTTCGGAGCTGATGTCTTTGGGAAAGGCGTTAATCTTAGCTTCTTTAGGACAAGTTATAGGTACTTTTGTTTTTGGTTTTTTAATTTCTTCTTTTTTCGGACTTAATATTCTTACCTCTTTTTACATTGCAACGGCTTTGACTTTTTCATCAACAATTATTGTTGTTAAGCTTTTGTCCGATCAAAGAGAGCTTCATAGTCTGCATGCTAAATTTTCTCTGGGAATTCTTCTGATGCAGGATATTATTGCTATATTTTTTCTTATGTTTCTTTCGGGGTTTAACGGGCAATCGGGCAGCGTAGCGATAACTAATCAAATTCTTCCGATAATATTCAAAGCAGGCATTATTTTTGCGGGTATTATAATTTTGAGTAAGAATATTTTCCCAAAAGTTTTTGAATTTGTGGCAAAATCACCCGAAACCCTATTTTTAGTAAGTCTTGCCTGGGTATTCGGACTTGCGGCAATTGTAAGCTCTCCGTTAATTGGTTTTTCTATAGAAATAGGAGGATTTTTAGCAGGAGTTGCGCTTGCTAATTCTTTGGTTAATTATCAAATAATCGCAAAAGCAAAAATTTTAAGAGATTTCTTCATAGTTATATTTTTTGTGCTTTTAGGAGTACAAATGTCTTTTGCAAATTTAGGGCAAATCATAGTACCCGCAATTGTTTTTTCATTGTTTGTCCTTTTGGCAAAGCCTTTTATTGTTATGGTTATTTTAAGTCTGATGGGGTATAGAAAAAGAACTTCCTTTTTAACAGGCGTATCCCTATCGCAAGTTTCTGAATTTTCTTTGATTTTAGTGTTTGTCGGTTTTAAATTAGGACATATAGACCAAAACACAGTATCATTGATAACGCTTGTCGGGCTTATTAGTTTTGCGACTTCTACCTATATGATTACTCATTGGAAAACTCTTTACAGAAAACTCGCAAACAATATTTCTTTTATGGAAAGAACAAGCCTTAAAAAAGACGAAATTTTAGAAACAGATGAAACTCTAGAAAATTTAAATGGACACGTGGTTGTAATTGGAGGAGACCAAATGGGCTTAAGCATTGTTGAGGCTTTGGAAGATAGAAGTATGGAGGTAGTTGTTGTTGATTTCGACCCCTCTATTGTTAAAAACTTAAAAGCAAAACATATTCACAGGCTTTTTGGCGATATTTCAGATTTAGACATCCAGGAAAGGGCTCAAATAGATAATGCAAAACTTGTTATTTCTACAATTCCGGATACGGATGATAACATTTTACTTTTAAAAGAATTAAAACATGAAAATAGACGTGCTAAAATTATTATGATGGCGCTAGATACAAAAGACGCAAAAATGCTTTATAAAGCAGGTGCCGATTATGTTGTTTTACCGCATTTGGCAGGCGGAAGACAAATTGCAAAAATAATTTTGGATAATAATATAGATAAGATTGAGGGCTTAAAAGACAAAGATAAGAAATACTTAGATTAGTTTTCCAAAGCTTTCATTTCTTCCAATATTTTATCTAAATTTCCGTCTAAAATACTTTCCAAGTTTCCAAATGACCTATTAATTCTATGATCTGTGAGTCTGTCTTGCGGGAAATTATATGTTCTAATTTTTTCTGCCCTCATACCTCTTCCGACTTGCGTTGCTTTGAGTCCTGCAATTTCCGAAGTTTGTTTTTCCAGCTCCATCTCCCAGAGTTTTGCTCTTAACATTTCTAAAGCGATTTCTCTGTTTTGGGCTTGAAATCTTTGTGTCTGGCAGGTTACTACAATGCCTGTAGGCGTATGTTTTAGCCTTACTGCGGTTGAGACTTTATTTACGTTTTGTCCGCCGTGTCCGCCGGCTCTGAAAGCCTCAAACTCAATGTCTTCGGGGTTAATGTGTAAATCTATGTCTTCAAGTTCCGGTAAAACTGAAACAGTTGCGGTTGAAGTGTGGACACGTCCCCGTTTTTCAGTTGAAGGTATTCTTTGAACCCTATGAACGCCTGCTTCATATTTAAAAAGCTCAAAAGCGCCTTTGCCAATAATTTTTATAACACCTTCATCAAGTTTTTCAACCTTAAAACTTCTTAATTCGCAAAAGCGCGTATACATTCTTAAAAGTTCCTCTCCCCAAAGCTTTGCTTCTTCGCCTCCTGCTGCACCGCTAATTTGAATAATTACATTTCTTTCGTCTAAGTCGCCGCTGGAATTTTCTTCCTCTTTGCTTTGATAAGTTGCAAGAATTTCCTCTTTTTGTTTTTCTAAACTTTTTATTTCCTCATTTGCCATTTCACTTAAAAGAGGATCCAAAAGAAGAATTTTTGTTTCTTCAATTTTTTTATCTAAATCGTTGATTTGTACTTGTCTATAGTCTTCCATAACATTAATTTTAATGGAAAAAGAGGGGATAATCTAC